>MHWM01000018.1 GCA_001824135.1 Candidatus Zambryskibacteria bacterium RIFCSPLOWO2_02_FULL_39_14
ATCTGTATAAAGAGTAATCTGACGTCCATCAGCTTGAATATTTTTAAATTCGCTAGCTTCAAAAGGACTGGCAATATTGTAGACATTGTCCATTAGAGCAAAGCATTCTTCTTTTCTAGATTCATCTTTACAAGTATCAGACAATTGATATGAAAGTTTTTTTAAAGATGGAAGATCGTGCAGACGAGCGGATTCTAAATAACTTTGGAATATTACCCAAGCCTCTTGTGCTAGTAAGACGTTACCGCCAGAAGTTATTTTCAGAGAAGGAGATAATGAGAGTTTATAAGAAGACAATTTACGATTGGTGTCCAGCTTTTCATTTTTTATTGCATAATTACTAGCTAAAAGTAGTATGGCAGTTATAACTAGTACTATACCGACGATTTTTATGTATCTCTTCATAATTTGATAATACAATATATCATGTAAATCTTGTTGAGAGAATCTCGGCGTGATAGAATAAAATGCAATGATTGTCTTTGATCGTGTTTCAAAAATTTATTTAGATAATTCAGTGGCTCTTAGGGAAGTTAATTTTTCTATAGAACCTAAAGAATTTATCTCTATAGTAGGACCGTCTGGCGCTGGGAAGACCACTCTCTTGAAACTTTTTCTAGCGGAGGAAAAGCCGACTGAAGGAGCTATCTATTATGATTCTACAAATATCCATACTTTAAACAAAAAAGATATAAACAAATTTCGCAGAAAGGTCGGCATGATCTTCCAAGACTTCCGTCTTTTACCAAATAAGACTGTTTATGAGAATATTGCTTTCACTATGGAAGTAGCGGGCAGAACAGATGAAGAAATAGAGTCGGATGTGCCTCATGTATTAGAGTTGGTAGATCTTGCGTCGAAGGTATGGAATTTTCCCCATGAATTGTCAGGCGGGGAGAAACAGAGAGTCGCTATAGCCCGCGCGCTAGTTAACGAACCGGAGGTTATAATAGCCGATGAGCCTACCGGCAATCTGGATCCAGCAAACACTTACGACATAGTTCAGATATTAAAAAAGATCAATGATCTCGGAACAACAGTTATATTGGCTACACATAACAAAGGTATAATTGACTTGTTAAAGAGACGCGTGGTCGCTATGGAAGCCGGTAGGGTAGTTCGTGATGATAAAATTGGCAAATACAATGAGTAAAAAAGGAATGTTCTGGACAAAGTTAAAAAGGGTTGCACGCACCGGATTTTTCAATTTCTGGAGAGATAGCACCGTCTCTTTTGCTTCTGTTTTGGTTATGACTATAACTCTTTTAGTTATCGGTCTAATTTCTTTTTCTAGTGCTGTTTTAGATACATCTTTAGCTGAATTAAGAAATAAGATTGATATCGATATAACTTTCGTAGTATCAGCAGAAGAAGAAGATATTTTGAATATAAAACATTCACTTGAATCTCTGCAAGAAGTTTTTCTAGTTACTTATATCTCTCGCGAAGAAGCCCTAACAGCTTTTAAAGAAAGGCATTCTAGCGACCAGTCCATACTCTCTGCTTTAGATGAACTTGGGGAAAATCCTTTAGGAGCGGTGCTTAATGTTAAAGCCAAAGATCCTTCTCAATACGCCTCAGTGGCTGAATTTCTGGAAGGTGACAATACTTTATCTTCAGATGGGATTACCATTATCGACAGGGTCAATTATTTTCAAAACAAAAAAGCTATAGACAAATTGACCAGTATCATCGCTTCTGCGGATCAGCTTGGATTAGCTTTGACGTTATTTTTTGCTCTCATCTCTATCTTGATTGCTTTCAATACTATTCGTCTGACTATTTATATTGCTAAAGATGAAATAAGTGTAATGCGTTTAGTGGGCGCTTCCACTACGTATATCCAAGGACCTTTTGTCGTCGTTGGTATTATATACGGAGTAACTGCTTGTCTTTTAACACTTCTTCTTTTACTGCTTATTACTTATTGGTTGGGAAATACTATTGAGAATTTCTTTGTCGGATTTAATGTATTTTCTTATTATCTTAGGCATTTCTTGGAAATATCATCTATCATTTTAGTATCTGGAGTGTTAATAGGCGTTTTCTCAAGCATTCTTGCTGTCAGGAAGTATCTTAAGATATAATCATTGCTTAAATTAATAGTAGTGATATTCTAAGGATAGACGAGAAAGAATATCACACGTTTTCTCCGAAGCTTTCGTTTCCTATGGAAGGCGGTGCTTCGATGGGGGTAACTACTCTGTGGTTCAGTTGTCTGAATTGTCAGAGAGGGTACAAGACGAGGAAACAGAACCACAAGTGTACTTCTGGAAGAGACGCTTCATGCGATCAACAGAAAGGAATTCATTTTGATTTCTGTGAGGCGTGCAAGTGGGATCTCTCGCTGGAGTTTGGAAGACAAATAAATAAGACATTTCCCAAGAGGACAAGACTCAGAATTGAGGGGGTCGAGGGGGATAGTTAGATCGGTTGCTGGATGATTTACTTAAAGGGGCGTAGTATACGCCCCTCGTTTTTGTATATTTATAACAAAAACCCGCCGTCGATGTAGACGGCGGGTTCGTTGAAATCGTGGCGGGAATGGGTGTTCAGAGATCGATGAGTTGGTTCAACCCATCGAGTTTTTGACGTCCCCAGATACGGATACTTCTGATAATGACGATAACGAGGGCGCCACCACCAACCATTGCTAGAACTGTGGTCATAAAGACCTCCTACTGTTAATTATAGCATAGATAGATATATAAAGTCAAGGATGTTAGTAATTTTAAGTATTCTTTGGTAAATTAAGTCTGTTGTTTATTCGCGAATCAAGCTAGTAAATTGTTAAATAGTAGCCTATTCGCATTGCTGGAAGTTGAGCTGGGAGATCGTCTAATGGTAGGACACCTCCCTCTGGAGGAGGGTATCTTGGTTCGAGTCCAAGTCTCCCAGCTCAGGTCCTAGCAGGTGATAACACATTCTTCAGATGTATCAGCGCTGACCCAAATGGGTCAGCGCTGTGTTTCTACTGATTCACTTGCATGTCGGGTTCATCAGTCATCTCCTCTCTTTTTTTCTTGGATGCGCGGGCGATCAACTCCGCATTAATTTTTTTCAGTATTTTTTCCTCTCTCCCGAGTCGCATTTCGGCTGATGCCCGCTCCGACTGAAGTTGTTCATCACTAAATTCCGAATAGTCCGACATGTATCCTCCTATGCTAGTGTTTGTCTGGAATCATATTTTAAGATAATATCAATGAGAATGCAATTCTATATTTTACAGATAAATCTATGATCTTATTTGTTGAAATTTCTATTATAGTAGCGGTAGCCGCTATCATTTCTCTTTTAATGAAGTTTTTTAAACAGCCTCTTATCGTGGGTTATATTGCCACTGGTGTTATTGTGGGTCCTTATGTTTTTAATATATTACAAGCTCATAATGAGATAGAACTTTTCTCTAAAATAGGTATTGCTATTCTTCTTTTCTTAATAGGCCTTACTCTTAACCCTGATGTTATGCGAGAGGTAGGTAAAACGTCTCTCATCACAGGTATTGGTCAAGTACTTTTTACGTCAATTATCGGTTATTTTCTTGTCAGAACTTTAGGATTTGAGATCCTTTCCTCTCTTTATATTGCTGTGGCTCTCACTTTTTCAAGTACTATCATTATTCTTAAACTTCTTTCAGACAAGGGAGATATAAAAACGCTATATGGCAAAATCTCAATTGGTTTTCTTCTAGTGCAAGACATTATTGCTTCTATCTTGCTTCTGGTGATAACTATAGCAAGTGTGGCTTTTCTTTCTATCGAGAGAACTTTATCTAACGTAGTTACTCTTGAGACTTTAGTTCTCTTAACCAAAGGGGTTTTAGTAACAGTCATATTGTATCTTGTAAGTCGATATATCTTGCCACATATTTCAAAGTTTGTAGCAAGTTCTCAAGAAATTCTTTCCATCTTCTCTCTTGCGTGGGGGTTGGGGATGGCCTCCTTCTTCTATACGATAGGTTTCTCACTTGAAATAGGAGCACTTATCGCTGGTGTTACTCTAGCGGCATCTCCCTTCGCCTACGAAATAGCTTCTCGCCTTAAACCACTTCGAGATTTCTTTATTATGCTGTTCTTTATCATGCTTGGTTCACAACTTGTGTTAGGTCAGTTTATGATGCTTATCGTACCAGCATTAGCATTGAGCCTTTTTGTTCTTATCGGTAATCCTTTAATAATGCTTCTATTGATGAATTTAATGGGGTATCGTACACGTACGGCATTTATGTCTGGTCTCACTGTGGCGCAGATCAGTGAATTCTCATTAATCTTGATAACGCTTGGGTATTCGTTTGGTCATGTAAGTCAAGAAGCTGTTTCTCTGGTTACCTTAGTTGGTATTATCACTATTACTGGTTCCACTTATCTAATTCTTTATGCTGAACAAATATATTCTTTTTTGAAACCAGTTTTGCGTTTCCTGACTTTCAGAAAATCTCATATAAAAGAAAAAGTTTTGATTGAAAATGTAGAAATAATTATCTTCGGTTACGATAGAGTAGGGTCTAGATTTGTAGAAACAGCTAAGAAGATAACCGATAATTATCTGGTAATTGACTATAATCCGCTTTCTATAGAACGGTTGGAGAAACTTGGCATACCACATTGTTATGGAGATGCAGAGGATGTTGATTTTCTCGATGAAATAAACATTTCCAAAGCCAAATTAGTTGTATCAACTATACCTGACAGTAAGACCAATTTATTACTGGTATCACATTACCGAGCGCATAATCAGACTGGGATTATCATAACTATTTCCCATGATATTTATCAAACTAAAGAACTTTATGAACTTGGAGCATCATACGTAGTTATGCCACATCATTTGGGCGCTAGTCATGCGGCTTCTCTTATGGACAAACACAGATTTAGTGAAGAAGCTTTTAAACAAGAAAAAGACAACCACTTGAAAAGTTTAGCCATAGAGATGTGAGTTTATGGTGCGCAATAAAATTAAACCTTTATCGTTTAAAGATTCCGGTTTAGATAAGAAAGAGTGGAATGTATTAAAGAAACTTTCAAATCCGAAGAAAGTCCAAGATTTCTTAAACTCTTTATTATTTAATTTTGAAGATAGGGGAGAGACACATGATTCTGTAAGAAAAACCCTTAAAAAGGGCAAGGCTCATTGTTTCGAGGGAGCACTTATTGCGGCAACTGCTTTATGGATCAGAGGGCATCGTCCGCTACTTCTTGATCTTGTGACCGTTAATTCCGACCTTGATCACGTCGTAACTCTCTTCAAATATGATAATTGTTGGGGGGCTATATCTAAGACGAATCATATTGTCTTACGTTACAGAGAACCGGTGTATAAAAATATACGAGAATTAGTCATGTCTTATTTTCACGAATATTATCTTTCTAATGGTTTAAAAACTTTAAGAAGTTTCTCTGAACCATTCGATCTTTCTAAACTGGGTACTAAGTGGATTACTACCGAAGAAAATTTGGCTGGTTTAGCGCATAGACTCGATCATTCACCTCATAAGCGCATTCTCTCTTTCAAACAGGAGAAAAATTTACGAAAGGTCGATAAAATTGAGATGAAAGCCGGAGATATAACCGAATGGTAATCTAGACTACTAATTGAGTTGCTCACTCAAGAGACATCTTTGATATAGAAGGCGAGGTATCTTTAATAAGTAAACTTTCTTTAAGGCCAAAAAATACTACAATTGCTAAGACAAAAAAGATTTTTTCAAAAGAAAACAAGTTTAAAGCTATAGCACCAACTCCAGAACCAAAGACAACACTAATTGGGCGAGTTAATCTAAAAATACTTAGAATTCCTGTATCTTGGTGATTTACATGTTTAAAGAAAAAACTATCGGTAGTTGTTTCCACAAGACTTGCGCCTACTCTTGAACATAATAAAGCCACTATCCATATAGATATACTTGCCTCTAGGTAAGACATAAAAAGTAGCGAAATACCCATAATAAGAAATCCGATAATCATCATTTCTTTCTCTCCGATAAAATGGTCTGCTAATTTTCCAACAGGCCACTGAAGTAAGATAAACGGTAAGAGCATTATGATAAATATTACACCGATTATACTCCAGTTAAATCCTAAAATTCCATGTAAATAGATTGGTGTATAAATAGTCATGAAAGCATAAAAGAATTCGAGTACAAATCTAGCAAGAGTAACACGCCGCACGCTCTTACTTCTCCACCATTCTTTATATGGTAAAAGTGCACGATGATGAAGTCCATGTTTCTTGGGAAATTCTGATTTAAAAAAGAATATTACAAGTATAATTGGAGGAATAAATAGGAAGGTGGCTAATAAATACACAGGTTTAAGCACATCACCTTGCGAAAATAAAGTTAATATCAGAAGTCCTAGTATTATCCCTAGATGGACAAAAGTAAGATAAGCACCACGAATTTCACCAGTTCTAGTATCTATAGAAATCTCTTCAAGAAATATATCTAAACAATAAAAGATCATAAAAAGAAGACTGGAATGGATGATGAATGATAGAGCTATTAGAGGCCATGTATTAGTCACTGCAAGACCAAATGTGCTTATTGCTGTAAGTATTAAAAAAAGGAAAAGAAGATAACGTTTTCCTACTAATTCTATCAACTTCGGAGCAAAGAGGAAAAGTATGGTATTACCAACTGCTCCTATAAAAAACAAAAGGCTTACAATGTCTGGTGTAAAGAAATTACTTAAAAGAGAAGAATTGACATAGAAAACGGCGCCTAAGTGTAATGACAGAAAAATACTCGCAATAAAAACAGACACGAATTTCATAATTATCTTTAGTATAACTTATTAAACTCCAAGAATCACAGGTATAACTATAGGTTTCTTAGCAGTACGCTGGAAGAGAAAACGGGAGACATCTTCAGTTACTGCATTTTTGGCATAATCAAAGTTAATTGGATTTGTGCCTACTGTTGTGGATTCAATTGAGCGTTTAATGACATTACGCGCTTCAGAGAGAAGTTCTTGCGATTCACGAAGATAGACAAAACCTCTAGCGATAATATCCGGAGATTTCTTCAGATGGCCAGTTCTAGTGTTAATCAGAGCGATAACCACGAAAATACCATCTTCCGCAAGCATTTTCCTATCACGAAGAACAACATCCGACACATCTCCCACACTTAAACCTTCTACCACCATATCTTCTGAAGGCACTTTTTCTTTAAGCTTCACTAGTTTAGTACCCTTATCTTGAATTTCAATAATAGAACCATTATCTGGCACAATTATATTTTCACGAGGAGTACCGATGATAGTGGCAGCTAATTCAGCGTGCATCTTGAGCATATAGTGATGTCCATGGACAGGCATGAAAAACTTGTAAGGAATTTGTCTGTGTATCCACTCGAGCTCTCCACGTTTGCCATGTCCTGATGTATGCACGTCTGTATCTAAATAGGTAATTATTTTAGAGTCATGACGGAAAAGATTGTCTTTCAATTTAGAGATGGCTCTTTCGTTACCGGGTATGATGGATGAAGAAAGAATAACTGTATCAGATGCTACTAAGCGCACATATTTATGAGTCTTATTTGACATTCTCATAAGAGCAGAGAACTCCTCTCCTTGTCCGCCTGTGGCGATCATCATGACTTTATTCGGCGGATATTTTTCTATCTCTTCCACATTGATAACGTGATCCACTTCTACAAGACCAAGATGTTTTATAATTTCGACGTTGTTCCTCATACTTCTACCTTCTATAACAACTTTACGGCCATAACGTTTGGCAATCAGAAAAAATTCAATAACTCTCTCTACCTGTGAAGCAAAGGTAGCGATAATGACTCTACCGGGAGCTTGAGCCACAATACCGTCTATAGTCTTCAAAATGTGTTTTTCTGAAGGAGAGAATCCCGGTTTATCTATACCAGTCGAATCCATAGTAAGAAGGAGAACTTTTCTATCTTTAAACATTTTATATTGCTCCACTTCTTTCTCTGCTGGTATGCCATTTTCGTTTTCTACACGTACATCTCCAGTATTTACAATATCTCCGAAAGGGGTCTCGATAATAATGCCGGTTGAATCCGGAATAGAATGAGTAAGTCCAAAGAAGCGCAGTTTTAGATGCGGAGTGATAGGTAAGGCCGATTTATCATCTTTATCCACTATTCTTATATCAAGAGGAGGAAGATGAGGAAACTCTTCTTGACGTTTCTTTATAAGAAGTGCGCCAAATTCTCTGGTGTAGATAGGTGGATTGCCGATACGTCCAATAATATAAGGTATGCCTCCAATATGGTCTAAGTGACCGTGTGTAATAATAAGACCGCGTATTTTTGATTTTCTTTCTTCTAGATATTTGGTATTTGCCAAGATGTAGTCAATACCGGGAGATTCAGCATCAGTAAATTGGATACCAGCATCAATGACGATAATATCATCGCCGTATTCTATGACGGTCATATTGCGTCCTATTTCCTCCACACCTCCTAAAGGAACAATTCTAATACTGTCTTCAAGAGGCGGTACTATATCGTAAGGTTTTTTAGTGGGGATAGGGGCGTGAGATTTTCTGTGGATATTCTTGTGGCGCATACCACTTGCGAATGTATTATTCATTTAATAAAAATTAATTAATAAATATTTTCCAAATTTTATCTGTTTCTATATACCAGTCTCTTATACCGAGAAATCTGTCTTGACTGATGGTAAGTGAATCCAAATTTATCGCCTCCACTTTTTTCGGAACAACATAAAGGAAATTTGGTGTGTAAAGAAAGACTGCTGGTATATCGGTCTGTAATTCTTCCACAAAATCTTTATAATTTTCCTCTATTACTTCAAAGTCCTTAGCACTTCTGGCATTATTCAGAAATGTATCAGCACGACTGTTAGCATAGAGAGCAATGTTGAGTCCGGGATCAGTCCTTTGCGAAGAATGCCAAAATGGGTAAAGATCCGCATTTCTACCAATTACTTCACCAAAAAGAAGTGCGTCGAAGTTTCTCGGTCGGATGATGTTTTGGTTGAGATCACCAGTTTCAAAAACTAATATATCAACTTTTGCTCCAAGTTTGCTCCAAGCACTTGCAAGTTCACCGGCTACTACTTGAAGTTCGGGGGCATCACCAGTAGAGATAGAGAACGACATAGTTATTGTACCTTTGCCGGATTTTTTTTCAAGTATTCCTGTTTCCTCATTGGCTTTCCAACCTGCTTTTGCTAATAATTCTTTTGCAAGTTCCAGTCTTTCTTGAGAAGATGTGCTAACTTTCCTATCTGCCCAATCGTAGATGCCTGCTGGTAATGGATTGTCTATAGCAACACCGAATCCTCCTAAAATATTTTCAACTATTTCTTCTTTAGGACTTGCCAGATCAAGCGCCTTACGTACCTCCTTGTTTAGAAGCACTTCTGATTTGTTCTGATTGAAAAATACAGCGAAAACACGAGGTAGAGGAGAAGATAAAATGGTTGAATTATTGGATTTAATTTCCAATATCTTTTCTGACGATATTCCACTCAAGCTTTCTATTTCATGTTTAACATAAGCTTCTATAAGCAAGTCTTCACTTGGATAAAACTTGAAAACAAGACTGTTTATAAAAGGCGCTCTGTGAGAAGCGTTGGCAAAAGGAGTCAATCTATAAAAATTAGGTATACCTCCGGAATTTCTCTCTACCCTTTCTACTTTGTAGAGTCCTGAACCTATAGGTAGAGTATTGAATTGGCTGAAAGAAAATTCATCATCAGAGACGTTTTTCCAAATATGTTTAGGTAAAATTCCTGTGGCTAAATTGTAGATAAAAGGCGTGTAAGCTTGTTTTAAGGTGAAAGAGACGGTGTTTTCATCTATTTTCTCTACAGTTACGCCATCCCAATTACCTCTCTTAGGACTTTTTATAATGGGGTTAGTAATCTTCTGGATAGTGAAGATTACATCATCTGCTGTTACCGGTGTACCGTCATGGAAACGGGCGTTTTCATGAATATGAGCGGTATAAATCAATCTGTCATCTGAAATAGTTAATTTATCTATTAGATCATTTTCAATCTTATTGTTTGGTGTAATGTAGACCAAACCTGAATAAATAAGAGCGGTAAGATTTTTATCTGCTTCTGATATAGCTAAAACTGGATTTATAAAACGAGGGTTACCAACCACTCCTTCTGTGAGTGTACCTCCATTAGTAGGCACTTCTACTAAGAAGGCATTGTTGACCTGCCACAGAAGAATAATACCGGATATTATAAAAACAGATGCAAAAAAGAAAAAAACAGCTTTCTCCGCTATGGTAAGAGAACGTAAAGTTTTCTTTACTGTTTGTTCTTTTGGAATACTGAAGCGCTTCAATAAAAGCACTCGCAATTCTTTGTAATTCATTTAGTTTCTATCGACCGATAAGAAGACCAGCAAAAGCAGAAAGGGCAAAAAGAGTGGCTATCACTAAAGTAGCGTTGAAAATGGTTTTTTCAAGTCCGCGACGTGTGAAGCGTCCACCCGCAACACCATCACCTCCAAAAGCAGAACTAAGACTTGCTTCTGAACGTTGGAGAAGTACTCCCACTATTAGAAGAAGGCTAAGGATTATTTGTATATAGGGGAGAATCTGAGCCATTGCCTTTACCGCACCATATTAGCATGATTTATACTAAGTGTGCAATTTAGCAGATTTGACTTTGGAAGTTTTTTGAATATAATGTGCCCGCTTGCCTCGCTTTGTGAAGTATTACGAATAGGCTTGCGATTAACCAATTTTATACAAGATATGAAGAAAAATAAAAATAAAAAAGCCAAGAAATCTAGCAGTGGTAATAAAGATAATGATGGGATCAAACCATTTGGAGATAGGATTTTAATCCGCCCGTTTTCTGAAGATGAGGTTAGTGGTGAAAAGAGAAATCATTATGGCATCATCATTCCCGACACTGTTTCAAAAGAGAAATCTGCTCAAGGTAAGGTTTTGGCGGTTGGAGAAGGTAAGTTGATTGACGGTAAGCTAGTGCCGATCAGGGTAAAAGTTGGAGATATGGTCGTATTTTCAAAATATGGTTATGACGAAGTGGAGTACAAAGGTGAAGAACTTTATCTTTTGAAAGAAGAAAGTATTTTAGCGGTAATAAAATAGAAATTAGAAATAATTAAGGAAAAAATATGGCAAAAGAAATTTTATTTAATCAAGAAGCTCGTGAGGCACTTAAACGCGGTATAGATAAGGTTGCAGATGCAGTCAAGATTACTATCGGACCTCGTGGCAGAAATGTAGTACTGGATAAGGGATATGGGGCTCCTACTATCACTAATGACGGAGTCACTATTGCTAAAGATATTTCACTCAAGAACAAGTTTGAGAATATGGGGGCAGAGATTGTGAAGGAAGTAGCCTCAAAGACTAATGATACAGCAGGTGACGGCACCACGACATCAGTCATCATTACTAAAGCACTTGTTGAAATAGGTTTTAAGAAGTCTTTAGCAGGTTCAAATTCAATGGGTATCCGTCGAGGTATAGAAGAAGCCACTCGAGATGCTATAGAAGCATTACAAAAAATGAGTAAGCCCATAAAGACAGATAATGAAGTAGAGCAAGTGGCTACTATTTCTGCTGAATCAAAAGAAATTGGAGCTATCATTGCCGAAACTATTAAGAAGATTGGTAAAGACGGAGTAGTTACTGTAGAAGAGTCACAATCATTTGGTGTAGATTCAGAGATTGTTGAGGGATTGGAATTTGATAAAGGTTATCTTTCTCCGTACATGATTACTAATACTGAACGTATGGAAGCAGAATATCGCGATCCAGTAATTTTGGTTACAGATAAGAAAATCTCAATTATCAAAGAGATTCTGCCTCTTTTGGAAAAACTAGCTGCTAGTGGCAAGAAGGACTTGGTAATTATTGCGGAAGATGTAGATGGGGAAGCCTTAACTACTTTTGTGGTAAACAAACTGCGAGGTTCTTTTAATATCTTAGCTATAAAAGCACCCGGTTATGGAGATAATAAAAAGGATATGCTTGGAGATATTGCAGTTATGGTTGGCGCTAAAGTAGTTTCAGAAGATCTAGGTATTAAATTTGAAAATACTGAACTAGCAATGCTTGGGCGAGCCTCACGAGTTGTATCAACTAAAGATAATACTATTATTGTTGGTGGTAAGGGTAAGAAATCAGACATAGAAGAAAGAATAGAGAGTCTAAGAACACAGAGAAAAAATACTACTTCGAAGTTTGATAAGGAAAAACTTGATGAACGCATCGGTAAACTTTCTGGCGGAGTGGCTATTATACGTGTAGGTGCCGCTACAGAAACAGAAATGAAGTATCTCAAATTGAAGATTGAAGATGCTGTAAATGCTACAAAAGCGGCTATTGCCGAAGGTGTGGTGGCTGGCGGAGGAAGCGCTTTGGCAAAAGTTTCAAAAAAAATTGAAATAAAATACAAAGAATCTAAAGAAGTTAAAGTGGCGCATGAAAATGCTGAAGCTGCTGAATTTGCTGCTGGATATATGGCAGTTGTAGAAGCTCTTAAAGAACCTCTGCGACAGATAGCCAGAAATGCCGGTAAAGAAGACGGAGTTGTCGTCGCAGAAGTTTTAAAAGGTCAGACTGATTCCGGTTATGACGCATTGTCAGACAATTTTGTTGAGAACATGTTTGAGGCTGGGATTATCGACCCCGTAAAAGTAACTAGATGCGCTTTAGAAAATGCCACATCTGCTGTAGCTATTCTTCTTACCACAGAAGTTGCTATCGCCGATGAACCAGAACCAAAACAGGAGAGAGGTCGCGAGTACGGCGGTGGTATGGAGTACT
This sequence comes from Candidatus Zambryskibacteria bacterium RIFCSPLOWO2_02_FULL_39_14, assembly GCA_001824135.1. Taxonomy (GTDB): domain Bacteria; phylum Patescibacteriota; class Minisyncoccia; order Phycocordibacterales; family Zambryskibacteraceae; genus UBA5004. Next base: position 12,767 of record MHWM01000018.1, read on the forward strand.
AGGTTTGTGATACAATTTAATTATGTCCATTACTTTAATTCTTGTCGTTGTTTTAGTTGCGTTACTTTTCTTAGTTATAATTGCGTACAACAGTTTTATCCGCCTTATTAATAGAGCTAAAGAGGCTTGGGCGGATATCAATGTACAACTCAAACGACGTTACGATCTCATACCAAATCTTGTAAATACTGTAAAGGGCTACACTACTCACGAGGCAAATGTTTTTGAAAATGTAACGAAAGCTCGCTCAATGGCTATGGGCGCCGGTACTTTGGTAGAGAAAGGTAAGGCAGAAAATATGCTTACAGGTGCTCTCAAGTCTATTTTTGCTATAGCTGAAGCTTATCCAGAATTAAAGGCCAATCAAAATTTCTTAGAATTACAGAAAGAACTTTCAGATACTGAAAATAAGATTCAGGCATCTAGACGTTTTTATAACACAATGGTGCGTGACCTTAATACTAAGATAGAGTCTTTTCCGACTAATATGATAGCTGAGGCTTTTAATTTCTCTAAAATGGAATTTTTTGAACTTGAAGAAGAGAATATTAAAAACCCCGTTTCCGTCAGTTTTTAAGCTAAAAACTGTAAGCTAGAAGCTTATGAGCAATATCTATACTCATCAAGATGCTAATATCTGGAAAACTTGGATACTGATGATATTTTTCTTCGCCCTGATTATCGCTATAGGTTGGTCTTTTTCCTACTATTACGGAAATTCCGACATTCTCTATTTTGCTGTGTTTTTTGCTGTATTTATGAATATATTTTCATACTGGTTTTCTGATAAAATAGTATTAAAACTCCACAAAGCCAGAGCTGTTACCAGACAAGAATATTTTGATCTTTGGAATGTCACAGAAAATTTATCTATCACTGCCGGACTACCGATACCTAAACTTTATATAGTAGAAGATCGAGCTCCTAATGCTTTTGCTACTGGACGAGACAAGAAACATGCCGTGGTATGTGTGACAACTGGACTTCTTGAAATACTTGATAAAAGTGAACTTGAGGGTGTTATAGCCCACGAACTCTCTCATATCGGTAACAAAGATATGTTGCTTTCAACTATAGTTGTGGTCATGGTCGGCTTTATCGCGTTACTTTCAGATTTTTTTCTCCGTTCACAGATGTGGGGTAATACACGTAATAGAAATAGCAGTAAAGGGGGAGCCGTACTGTTATTTCTCGGTATCATTATGGCCATATTAACCCCTGTTGCCGCGACTCTTATAAGATTGGCCATATCGCGTAAGAGAGAATTTTTAGCTGATGCTTCAGGAGCACTTCTGACCAGATATCCTGAAGGATTGGTAAACGCTCTTGCGAAAATTAATTCTGTTTCTATACCCATGAGCCGAGCAAATAACGCTACGGCGCATCTCTTTATCTCTAATCCATTTGGTGCTGAGAAAACTTCCGGACTGCATAAACTCTTTATGACCCATCCACCGGTCGAAGAAAGAATAGAGGCTTTAACAGGTATGACCATACATCATGGATAAAAAAGATAATATAAAACAACTTGAGAATCGTGTAATAGAACTTGAGACACAAATACATGAACTTGAGAGAGATATTATCCATGATTCTCTTACTGAACTTAAAACTCGCGCATTCTTCGAAGAAGAACTAGATATCTACCTTACAGCTATTACCCATAATGAACATGGGAAACGTAAAGAGTGGTTTGGTTTTAAAAATATTAGTATTGTATTTTTTGATATCGATCATTTTAAAAAGATCAATGACACATACGGACATGATGTCGGTGATGTAATATTGAAGAAAGTGGCCAAGACGATCCAGTCTAACTTGCGCACAGGTGATACACCAGCACGTTGGGGCGGAGAAGAGATAATCGTAAGTCTTCTTGGCGCAAATGAGACTGATGCTATGATGAAAGCTGAAGAGATAAGAAAAAAGATTGAAGATCTCATTTTCCCTGAAGCTCCTAATCTTCGTGTAACCATAAGTGCCGGAGTGACTTCTTCAGAAAAAAATATGAACGTAACAGAAATAGTTAAACGTGCTGATCAAGCACTTTATGAAGCAAAATCGTCCGGACGGAATAAAATTATAAACTGGTCTAGAATTAAAAAATGATTCAACTGATAAAAAATAAGAAGTACATCTTCTTAACCATACTTGTTGCTCTCATAGCAACAGGCATAATTATTGGTACTAGAGCCAATGGATTGATAGAAACAATTTCCATATCTACAGAGGATCTGGTAAGAACAGTTAAAGTAGCTGGTAAAGTAATTCCTAAACAAAGTGTCGATCTTGGATTCGAGATATCGGGAACTATATCAAACGTCGACAAAGATGTTGGCGCTACGGTATCTTGGGGTGAATCATTGGTGAGATTGAATTCAGAAATAACTAGAGCCGAATTGATACGAGCCGAAGCTGAACTAACTTCAGCTCAAGTCGAACTCTCAAAACTTGAAGGCTCGGGAGTATATGAAACAAAGATAGAGAACTCTAAACGATCTCTAATACAATCTTTAGTAGATGCTTATATTACAGCTGAAGATGCTATTTATAATAAAACCGATCAAATCTTCCTTAATCCACGTAGCAACAGACCAGAAATTGATTATGCCTTCAATACTTTTATTGATTTGCGAGACTCTATCAATCGCAACAGAGTGACTATAGGAATACTTCTCGAAAAATGGAGAACTTTAGTAACAAGTCTTAGTACTGTTTCTTATACAGAAAAAGATATAACGCTTTCCAGAGAATACATATCTGAAATTTCTTCTTTCCTCTCTGATATTTCCAAAGCAGTAAACGCTTTTGAAGAAGACAATGTGACGACCCAAACCACTATAGATAAATATAGGAACGATACTATTATGGCACAAGATAATGTAAGCACAGTTTCTCAAAACATCACAACTGAAGAAAATAAATTAAGAGACGCAATTTCTGATACACCGATTCAAGTAGCTAAGGTAGAGGCGGCTAAAGCCACTGTACTTTCTTATCGTTCTCAACTATCCAGAAGTCAATTACTCTCTCCTATAAATGGAATAGTTTCTAAACAAACTGCTAAAATTGGTCAGGTAACCTCTCCCGGAACAAATGTAGTTTCAGTTATAAGTAAAGATTATATATTAGAGACATTTATTCCAGAAGTTTTGATAGGTGGCGTTAAGATAGGAGATAGTGCCAAAATCACTCTAGATGCTTATAGCAATAGAGAAAACTTTGAAGCTCGAGTAAGTCACATTGATCCGGCAGAAACTATTCGTGACGGAGTTTCTACTTATAAAGTTAAGCTGGTATTTATAGATACTAGAGACCTTGTGCGCTCGGGAATGACAGCTAACATCGAGATAGAAATTTTTAGAAAAGTTTCTGCGTCTTTAATTCCAGAAAGAGCTATTGTGATAGAAAAAGAAGAATCATTTGTCTATGTCATAGATGAAAAAAAGAATATGAATAAAAAAATAGTAAAACTTGGAGAAAAGGATTCACGGGGTAATGTGGAGATACTCTCCGGACTTTCTTTAGAAGATAAAGTTGTTCTTAATCCTATAGGAAACAATTAGAAAATGCCGCAATTTATTCGTTTAGGATTCTTTCTTGCTTTACGTCAAGTGCGTCGGGCAAGTCCGTGGACTACGAGTTTAATTATTTTCGTGATGACTCTCACTTTTCTTAATCTTGTAGTAGTCTCTGGTATCTTAGTCGGTCTGATAGAAGGAGCGGTAGAGGCTAATAAAGAATTTTACACGTCAGATATCATTATTTCCACACTTGAAAAGAAAAATTATATAGAGCAAAGTCCGTCAATATTAAATATTATTCGCTCTATGCCTGAAGTGGCGGCAGTATCAGCTCGTTATCTTGGTTCAGGTCAAATAGAAGCCAGTTATAAAACAGCAGCCAAAGAAGAAGATATAGACTCAGCTGGAGCATCTTTAGTCGGTATAGATCCTATCGCTGAAGATAATCTGACTGGGGTATCGCGTTTTGTAATAGATGGAGAATATCTCTCACCAAATGATTATGATCAAATTCTTATCGGGGCATATTTATTAACCGAATACTTTCCAGTAGAATCGGCAAGCTTCCCGACACTGGACAATGTCTCGGTGGGAGAAAAAGTGCGTATCACTATCGGAGATGTAAAAAGAGAAATGACTGTAAAAGGAATAGTAAAATCCAAAGTAGATGAAATTTCTTATCGTATTTATTTTGTGGATAGCCAATTTAGAGACCTTATAGGAAGAAACGACTACAATGTCGGTGAGATATCTATTCGCCTTAAGAACGGAGCTAACCCCAATATAATTAAAGAAGCTCTTCTACGAGCCGGAGTTGGTGAACATGCAAGAGTCCAGACCTTTGAAGATGCTCAACCAAAATTCCTTCAAGATATTAAAGACACATTTGCTCTTCTTGGTAACATGATAAGTTCTATAGGACTCGTTGTAGCATCCATTACTATTTTTATCGTTATCTTTATTAATGCTATCACTAGGCGTAAATTTATCGGCATCCTAAAGGGAGTAGGTATAAGTGGTAGAACTATTGAAGTCTCTTATGTATTCCAGTCTTTCTTTTATGCATTAAGCGGCTCATCTATTGGGTTACTTATACTTTACGGTTTCCTCGAACCTTTTATATCAGCGCATCCGATAAACTTTCCATTCTCTGACGGTATTTTAGTAGCACCAGTATCTGGTACTGTTATCAAAATACTTATTTTAATATTCACAACCGTCATCGCTGGATATATCCCCGCTAGGATGATCGTTAGAAAAAACACTCTAGATTCTATTTTAGGAAGAAATTAACTCTATGACTACAAATCTTATAGAAGTAAAAAATTTGGTAAAAAGTTTCAAAGATGGAAACAAAGAAACTCACGTGTTAAAAAATATAGATTTTATCGCTAGAGAAGGTGAGTGGATATCCATCATGGGTCGTTCTGGCGCTGGTAAATCAACTCTAATGTATCAAATGTCACTTCTAGACGATGCGACTTCAGGAGAAATATTTCTCTTCGGTCGCGACACTCACAATATGACTGCGGACGAGAAAACTAAATTACGTCTTAATGAACTTGGTTATGTATTTCAAGATTATGCGCTTCTTCCAGACCTTACAGCCTTAGAGAATGTAGCTGTACCCCTCATGATGCAGGGTAAATACAAGAAGGAAGCTTATGCAGAAGCCAAACTTTCTCTAGAACGTGTTGGACTTGGTCACAGGATAAGCGGTCTCCCGAGCCAACTTTCTGGTGGAGAACAACAAAGAACTTCTATAGCTAGAGCTCTCGCTCATAAACCTAAAGTCCTTTTTGCTGATGAGCCTACAGCAAATCTTGATAATGAATCATCTCGTACTATTATGCAGTTATTCAAAGAGGTGCATGAACAAGGTCAAACTATAATTATGGTAACGCACGAAGAAATGTATAGTCGACTTGCCGAACGTATCATACAGCTTGATGATGGTAAAATAATAAGTGATGAGAAAATAAAGAGAGTAAAATAAAAGAAGAGAAAAATGTGAAGGCCCAGTCGCGGATAATTGCGACTGGGCCTTGAATTTCTTTATCACCCGCTGTTCAGACAGGCTTGTGAGTCTTGATGAGAGAGATCAGAACCCATGTTGGAACGCCGAGCTCCGTAGCTACCCTTGTGAGTGGATCAAGTGGCGACATGCCCATATCGTCGAGCGCACTGATGAAAAAAGTGGCTCGCGGGCTTGCTGAAATTTCTCCGTGGAAAACGTCGATCACCACGGCCTCTCCGAGTGTCAGATTCACGAAGGAAAGGAAAACTTCTCCACCCTTTCCAACTTTCGGACAAGAACTGGTCACATCCACATGTAACCGTCTGACCTCGGCAAGACTGCCTGTCATCGGATCGAACGGGAGTGACCACTTTCTTTTCC
>MHWM01000019.1:0-5682 GCA_001824135.1 Candidatus Zambryskibacteria bacterium RIFCSPLOWO2_02_FULL_39_14
CGAATTACCAGAAGTCCAAACTACAGTTGACGGTCTTAATAAGACTGTCAAAGGTCATAAAATTGTTAATGTGTGGAGTAGTTATAAAAGCTCTTACTTCAAAGGTAGAGACGAGATAAAGAACCACAAATTCTTCATCAAGTTTAAAAAGCTAGTGATCGGCAAGAAGATTTTGAAAGCCGAGAGAAGAGCCAAAAACATTTTAATACATTTATCTGGCGGACATACTATCCTCATCCATATGAAGATGACCGGGCACTTCTTATACGAAGGATATAAAAGTGACCCGTTCAATTCACACATCCGATTATATTTCACTCTAGATAATGGCAAGCATTTATACTTCTCCGATATGCGTAAATTTGCCAAAGTGACATTAATAGAGACTGGCAAACTTGCCGAATCTCTACACCTCAAACACCTAGGACCAGAACCGCTAGACCCAAGCTTTCAGCTTAAAGCTTTTAGCTTACAGCTTAAAAAGAGGCCAAGAGGGAAAATTAAAAAAGTATTGATGGACCAGAGCCTCATTGCCGGTATCGGCAATATATATTCAGACGAAATTCTTTGGAGAGCTGGAGTCCACCCCCTCTCCTATCCAAAATACATTCCAGAAAAAAATCTTCGAGCCATGTTCAAAGCCATCAAAGAAACTTTACGGAAAGGTATCAATTTAGGCGGAGACTCGATGTCTGACTACAGAAACATAAAAGGAGAAAGAGGCGAATTCCAAAACCATCACCACGCCTATCGACGCACAGGTAAATCTTGTGAGAAAAAAGGTTGCGATGGAATAATCAAACGTATAATCGTAGGAACTCGTAGCACCCACTTCTGCCCCGTACACCAGAAACTATTCCTGTCTCGCAAAAAATCAAGCAAGTAGTTTAAAAAGAGTTACACCTGTTGCAACAGAAACATTGAGCGATTCCTTTTCTCCTGCCATTGGTATTTCTACTATTTCATCAGAAGCATCAAGGGCTTTCTTAGACACACCCTCTACTTCATTACCGACAATCAAAGCAAACTTATCTGGCACGTTTATATCTTTTAAATCTCTAGATGATTTGGTTTGTTCTAAAGCGACAATAAAAAATCCTTCTTTTTTTAAACCCCCTATTATAGACTCAGTGTCTTTTTCATATTTCCATTTCACCAATTTCTCTGCCCCGAGAGAAACTTTGGAAAAATCTTTCCTCTCCCGACCAAAGCGATCCAAGGGTGTCGGCGTAATACCTGCCAATATTATCTGCGAAACCCCCAAACCTTCCGCTGTGCGAAAGATGGAGCCCACATTCTCCACACTGCGAATATTATCGAGAACCAGAATGCATTCCTTCATATATTCTCGATATGGTATCATAAAACTATGCTTAATCCATTTCCAGAACTACTCAACTATTCTCTACTTGCGCCACTTATCTTGCGCGTACTTGTAGGTCTAATATTTATTGATTTGGGATTTTTGAAGTTTCGAGGAGAGAAAGAAAGATGGCTTGCCTCTTTTGAAACACTTGGTTTGCGTCCTGTAGATTTATTTTTGTCGCTCTATGCAATGCTTCAGATCGTAGGCGGTGCACTCTTAATAATCGGTCTCTGGACTCAAGTAGCGGCCTTAACTTTCGTAATATTTACCGGCATTGAGCTTTATATAGAGTGGAGGGCTCAAGAAATTCTCAGGCGTGACATGGTTTTCTATCTTCTTATATTCACCATATCCTTGTCTCTTCTACTCACTGGCGCTGGCGCTTATGCTATAGACATCCCACTTTAAAATAGCTATTAGGTTATAGCTGTCAGCTTCTAGCTTCCAATGCATTTTTATCGTATTATCCAAGCTAACAGCTAGTAGCTAAAAGCTGGAAGCTAATTTTGCGCCCATAGCTCAGTTGGTAGAGCAGGTCCCTTTTAAGGACAAGGTCGTAGGTTCGATCCCTACTGGGCGCACCACTACAAAATCACAGTTTCAAAATAGTTTTCTCCACCAAAGTTTCCATCTCACCCATCCCGCGACGAGCTTCTTGATAGCCAATAATTATATTTTCAGATAAATTTTCAAGTTCTTCGGATTTGAAATTTTTCAAGAAACTTTTTGCCTTGTTATATGGAAAAGTTTTCATATCTGCCTCTTCTGCATTTTTAGTCTTACTTGCCACAAGCATACTTTTAACCTGCCAAACCAGTTTGAAAAATATTTCTTCAGCCGAAAGCCCGGCCGAAAGTGCCTTTTGATAAAGTATCCAGGCTTCTTTCTTTTTTCTCGCACCTACCGCATCTGTAAAAGTAAATATATTGAATTCTCTTCCTCTTTTATCAAGCAATGGTTTTTCCTCTTCATCTTCTGTTGCCCCAAGATCAATATCTACAACATTGCCAAATATATCTTTGTGATAAAATTCCTCGTTATTCGTTATTCCTGATTTGTTATTCATAGTTTTATTTTCTCCATCTCACCCCAATTACTACCCACAGAGACTTCAGCGATGATAGGCACGCCTAAAGTTTTATTCATTGGTAAAACTCCTTCCATTATTTCTTTAAACTTCCCGACAACTTTATCCACTAGAGAGTCTTTTATTTCATACACTAACTCGTCATGCACTTGAAGTACTAGATGCATATCGCCAGATTCGTTTTCTGATCTTATATAATCATCGATATTCTTCATAGCAATTTTAATAAGATCCGCTTGAGTACCCTGCATTGGAGCATTGATAGCCATCCTTTCAGCTTGAGCCCGCACATAAGGTAGAGGTGAATTAAATCCGGCAAAGTATCTTCTCCTGCCAAACATGGTTTCCGTATAACCTTTTCGTTTAGCACTGGCCTTCACCTCATCCAGGTATTTTGCCAAACCGGTAAAAGTTTTGAAATATTCGTTATAAAACTCCTGCGCTTCTTTGCGATCAACGCCAAGATTAGCTTTCAGAGCATTGACTCCCATACCATAAAGAATTCCGAAGTTAATAGTCTTAGCTCTGATGCGCATACTCTTATCGACCTTATCAACCGGAACTTTGAACACACGTGAGGCCACTCCGGCATGTGCATCCTCTCCTTTTTTAAATATTTCAATCAGTTTTTTATCTTGTGACAAGATAGCTGCAATACGCAGTTCTATCTGCGAATAGTCGAGTGCTATGAGTTTTGATCCTTTTTCAGCCACAAAGGCGTTGCGAATAGCTCGTCCAAGTATGGTTTTGTTCGGAATATTTTGGAGATTAGGATTATTAGAAGCCATACGGCCAGTAGTAGTACCTGCCTGCAAGAAAGTAGAGTGTAGACGTGACTTTTTATCCAAGAGAGGCGGAATGGCGTCGATATAAGTTGAAAGCAGTTTGGCAAGCTCGCGATATTCAAGAACCATAGTGATGACAGGATGCTTGTCTCTCAATTTCTCCAGCTCCGACTCTTTAGTAGAGAGAGAACCTGTGGGTGTCTTCTTCTGATATTTCTCTGCCAATCCCAGTTTATCAAAGAGAATACCAGAGAGTACTTTGGGAGAATTGATGTTAAATTCCTCACCCGCTTCTTTCCAGATCTCCTTCTCAAGACGTGTTAACTCTTCGTGATACTTTATAGAAAGGCCCTTGAGCATTTTTTCATCAATCTTGACTCCTCTTTCATTCATCTTGTCTACAATATCTATGATGGGCTTTTCAATCTCTTCAAAAACTTTTCTGACCTTACGTTTATCTAACTCTTTTTCTATAATATTTCTGGCTTCTTTAATATCCTTAGCTTTTGTAAATCTAAATACATCTTCAAGTTTCGGATAAGATATATTTGAATCTATAACCCAAAGCGCCAAATTTAGTTCTTTTTCTTCTTTAGTATTTGAAGTCTCACTCCTCAAGGTCAGACCTTTGGAATCCGTATTTAAGGTCTGACCTTTTCCCGTGAGACTTTCAGATTTTCCCATCAACTTCTTCACTCTCTCCCCCATAGTTCTAAACTCCAGCTCTTGAAACAAATCAAGTACTTTATCAATCTCTAAACCCTCTTTCCATTCTGGAGGTAGAGTAAAGTTTATAGGCGCATCGGTGCGTATGGTGGCTAAAGTTTTTGAAAAGAGCGCATCCTCCTCGTTTTCAATCAAAAGATTTCTAACGCGTTCATTTATACCAGCCTTTTTATAAGTATCGTCTTTTTTCTTAAGAGCTTTATAAATATTTTCTATAGTACCGAAAGTAATAATAAGAGAGGTGGCGGTCTTTTCTCCAATGCCTTTTACTCCGATAATGTTGTCCGATGGATCCCCACGCAAGCCCTTATAATCAATAATGAGTTTTGGAGGAAAGCCAAAGCGACTCAAAACCCTTTTCTCATCATAAAGAATGGTGTCATTAATACCTTTTTTCAATGTATAAACTTGCACCTTCTTACCATTAATAAGTTGTAGAGTATCCATATCGCCAGAAGCAATGATAATTTCCGTATTTTTATCACTACTCGAACGACCATTCATTCTGGTAGACTTTTCCAAATCATGAACTATGGTTCCGATAATATCGTCAGCTTCAAAACCCAGATGAGAGTAGATGGGAATACCGAAAGCTTTGAAAACATCCTTAGCCCTCTCAAGTTGCAAGATCAGGTTGTCATCAGTTTTAGCTCGTCCTGATTTATAAGCTTCATAAGCTTCGTGTCTATGAGTAGGACCGGGTAAGTCGAAACATGCCACTATAAAATTGGGTTTAAGGTCCGTAATTATTTTTAAAAGCATTGCCACCAGACCATAGAGTGCACCAGTCGGCTCGCCTTTCGAAGTCGCAAATTCTGGCAAAGCATGATAAGCGCGATGAATGATGGCGTGCGAGTCGAGTAATACCAGCTTATAACTTTCAGCTTTTAGCTTTTCAGTCTTCATATTTTATTTCTCTAGTTTTATCATCTATAAATTCAAAATAAATTCTTTTGGCATAATCTGGAATAATGCCAGAAACATTTTCCGGCCATTCAATAAAAATAAGATTCTTCGGTTCTTTGATCAATTCTTCCCAACCTAGATGCAAGAGTTCCGATTCCCCGCCTGAATGACCGGAGTCATCCGGTCGAGCGGGTTTTTCTAACCTGTAAGCATCAATATGAATCAATCTTTTGAAACATTTGAAGTCTATATTATATATTTTCTCTATCACAAAAGTTGGACTATACATATTTTCAATTACTCCTAAAATATTTCCCACTTCTTTGGTAAAAGCTGTTTTACCGGCACCGAGATTACCATGCAAAGCCACAATAGTAGCCTGCTCTCTTGGTTTAAGATTTTTTAAGAAACCTTCTGCAATCTTATTGGTTTCTTGAGTACTTTTGGAAACATGCTTCATGAGAGGATTCTAACATTTTGGATATGAAAAAGGGCGAGGCGAACAAGTCGCTCCCGCCCTTCGGTTTGGGTACCTGTGTTGGATTCAGCGCGGTCGTCGAAGATTCTGGATGGTCCAGAGCTCCGCACGTGCCTGACGATATCGACTATAACTACTGATAGTAAACCTTCTTTCACTTACTCCGACGACGTCGCCGTTTGGGGTAGTGGCAATAGCCGTATACCCCACGCTGATACTCCGCTGACTGAAGTTCCTTAGAACGTCACGACAGACTTGTCCTGTACGAACTCCCGGACACAGGAGTTCCCCATTTCTAAGGACATCTACAGTCGCGGTTGTGTTGTTGGTGATC
>MHWM01000019.1:5706-23989 GCA_001824135.1 Candidatus Zambryskibacteria bacterium RIFCSPLOWO2_02_FULL_39_14
GTTGGTGATCACAACCGTAGAGTTCCCGAAAAATGAACTGCGACCACCAACCGCAGGACCTTCAATCGCGAGGGTTGCCCCACACCCGCTCACCGCCACCGTTGCGACGACAAGTATCACGGCAAAGAACTTATTCATACTAATACCCTCCTCTTTTATAATTATATCACAATATAACATACAAAGTCAAGTGTCAAAATAACCATAATTTTAAACCAAAACTAGTACCCAAAAGCCAGAAGCCTTATAATGTATTAATGATTAAATTCGACGAAGATAAGCAGAAGGATCGAATAGACACACTACATAAAAAAGAGGAGGAGGAGCTCGTATCTACTCTATCCTCACACCACGGTGTCCCTTACCTTGATCTTTCCACACATCCTATAAACATTGATGCTTTAAGGATTATCAAAGAAGCTGAGGCTAGAGAAGCCGATTTGGCAGTCTTCAATGTTACGGATAAAAAGATCGAAGTGGCCGTTCTCTCTCCTGACAAGGAGAAGACTGCGCAAGCCATCGAAGATTTAAAACATCGCGGTTATATACCAGAAATATTCATGGTCTCACATCAGAGTTTAAATAAGGTTTGGGAAAGATATAAAGATCTTTCATATTCATTCCAAACCAAGTCTGGTGCTCTCGATATATCAAACGAAGAGATCATGGAGGTGACAAAGAAAGTTACTTCGCTTAGTGATGTTAAGAAAATGATCGAGGGAGTGCTTTCTTTGAAACGCGCTTATCGCATTTCAAAAATTTTAGAAATTATTTTAGCCGGAGCTATCGCTCTCAAAGCTTCTGACATCCATCTCGAACCAGAGGACAAGGATTTGCGTTTGCGTTACAGACTAGACGGCGTGCTTACTGATATATTACATTTTGATTCTGAAACTTTTGAATTACTGCTTTCTCGCATAAAACTTGTCAGTGAACTCAAACTCAACATCAGAGAGAAAGCTCAAGACGGACGTTTTTCTATAAAACTTACTGACTCTGAGATAGAAGTGCGCACCTCGCTTCTGCCCGGACCTTATGGTGAGTCAGTGGTCATGCGTGTTCTTAGTCCAGATACCATAGCTGTGGCGTTAGAAAATCTCGGCATTCATCCGCGCTTATTAAAAATACTTGAAGGAGAAATTAGAAAACCAAATGGTCTCATTCTCACCACCGGTCCAACTGGTTCAGGTAAAACTACAACTCTCTATGCTTTCTTGAAAAAAATATATACGCCAGATATTAAGGTAGTGACTATTGAAAATCCCATTGAATATCATCTTGAGGGTATTGTCCAAACACAAGCAGAAGCTGAAAAAGGTTATACCTTTGCCGAAGGTCTGCGCAGTGCTTTGCGCCAAGATCCAGATGTAATCATGGTTGGAGAAATTCGTGACAATGAAACTGCTTCGGTGGCAGTCAACGCGGCACTGACCGGACACTTGGTGCTTTCTACTTTGCACACCAACAACGCCGCTGGCTCATTTCCGCGGCTCCTTGACCTTGGTGTTAATCCTAAAGTGATAAGTTCTGCTATCAATATCTCCATAGCTCAAAGATTGGTACGCAAACTGTGCCAGACTTGCAAGAAAGAAGTAGCACTCGATGGTGCGCATAAAGAGTTAATAGAGAAAGTTGTGAAAGGAATCGTGGATCCAGTTTATATGGAAGGTATTCAGACAAAAAATTCTTGGACTTCTGTAGGTTGTCCTGAATGTAATAATTTAGGATTTAAAGGACGTATCGGTATCTTCGAAGCTATTTTAGTAGATAACAATATAGAAAAAGTTGTTATCAATAATCCTTCCGAACGCGACATTCGTGAAGCCGCCAGAGTGCAGAAACTTCTTACTCTGGTAGAAGATGGGATCATAAAAGTACTCTCCGGTATCACTACTATAGAAGAACTCGACCGAGTTGTTGACTTGTCAAATGTGTTGTAGAAAGCAAGCGTAGAGTTGCTATGAAAGTGGTAAAATGAATAATAAGGAGAGGAGTTTAGTTCCAGCGCATAAATCTCCAAGCAACACTTCGAGAATGACCAAGAAGCTAAACGAATCTTTCAAGGATAGCCTCAGAAATACCGGCAAGCCGGTACACCAAGAGCGTCCTTAAGGAAAAGTCCAAATGCCCCGAAGGGCATGTTGCTTAGAGATTTATGATCTGGACCTGCCTGCCGGCAAGTAAGAACTAATCATAGTCTAGCACATAATATTTTTTATGTCAAGTAAGAAACCTAAAGAAAAAGTGACAACTGAAGAAGTCGGATTTACCTCATTTCTTGATAATGAACTCAGACCTTCGAGCTGGCAGGACTACATTGGTCAAAAAGCAATTAAAGACAATCTTAAAATACTTATCCAAGCCGCGACAGAACGTGGCACCTCTCCAGAACATGTTTTGTTTTATGGCCCGCCAGGTTTAGGTAAGACCACTTTGGCACACTTAGTAGCTAAGGAAACCGGTAGAGCTATTAAGATTACTTCTGGACCTGCTATAGAGAGAGTTGGTGATCTTGCATCAATTCTTACCAACCTTTCGGCGGGAGATATACTTTTTATAGACGAGATACATCGTTTGAATAAAACTATTGAAGAAGTACTCTACCCTGCTATGGAATCCGGTGTCTTAGATATAATAATTGGTAAAGGTCCGTCAGCACGCACTATACAATTAGAACTACCGGCCTTTACACTGCTTGCAGCCACTACACGTGTAGCCATGATCTCTTCTCCACTACGAAGTCGTTTTTCCGGTGGAGTGTTTCGTCTGGAGTTTTATAACGAAGAAGAGATCGCAGAGATATTGCGCCGTTCGGCTAAAATTATCGGGGTAAAAATGGAAGGCAATGCCGAGAAAGAGATTGCTAAACGCTCGCGCTTTACTCCCCGTACCGCTAATTATTTTCTTAAACGCGCTCGCGACTTTGCCCAAGTAGAAGGAAAACCGCTTAATAAAGAAACTGTGGAGCTTGCCTTAAAACTTTTAGGTATTGATGAGAAAGGACTTTCGCCTTCTGACAGAAGATTACTTGAGATTATGTCAGACAAATTTGGTGGCGGACCGGTTGGACTCTCGACTCTAGCGGCCGCGCTCTCAGAAGAAGAAGCCACTATCGAAGAATTTAACGAACCGTATCTTTTACAGCTCGGGCTTATTGAGAGAACTACGCGCGGCCGCGCTCTTACTTCTCATGCATATAAACATCTTGGTAAAACTCCTCCAGCCAATCTGCAGAAAAAACTTTTGTAAAAAAATAATCAAACTAGACGCTAGAAGCTCTAAGTTGTAAGCTGTCTTCTATGAGCGGACACAACAAATGGTCAAAGATTAAGAATAAGAAAGCGGTAACGGATGCAGTCAAGTCTAAAATATTTTCCAAGATGGTCAAACTTATTTCTACCGCTTCCAAACAAGTAAATGGTGATATATCTTCACCTATACTACGTGCCACTATAGACAAAGCGCGTGAGTACAATATGCCCGCAGACAATATCGAACGAGCAGTTAAGAAAGGCGCCAGTTCTGATGCCGAAGCATTAGAAGCCATTACTTACGAAGCTTACGGTCCAGGAGGTTCGGCTTTAGTAATTGAAACTCTGACTACTAATCGCAATAAGGCGGCACAAGAAGTAAAATTTATTCTCTCTCAACACGGATTTTCTTTAGCGGCTCAAGGTTCAGCCACTTGGGCATTTAAGAGAGAGCCTGCGACCAATAACTTAGAACCGACAACGACTATTAAACTTTCAGAAGATGATGGTCATAAATTGGAAGCCCTAATTGAAGCACTAGAAGAAAATGATGAGGTTCAAGAAGTCTACACTAATGCAATCTAACATTGTACTTGCAATAGATCCCGGCTTTGACCGGATGGGTCTCGCTATATTGAAAATGGAGCAGGGCAAGCCGAAACTTTTATTTTCAGAATGCTTTAAAACTGATTCAAAAGAGAAACGCTCACAGCGCCTCTTGGCTATAGGTAAAAATATAAAAAAGATAATAGAAAAGTGGCAACCAGATGATCTTGCCATAGAAACACTCTTTTTCAATACAAATATTACAAGCGCCATCGGGGTGGCAGAAGCTAGAGGTGTTATCACTTATGAAGCTAGTAAAGCTAGAATGGAAGTTTTTGAATATGGTCCCCAAACTATAAAAATAGCAGTTACAGGATATGGCAAAGCAGATAAACTTCAGATGGAAATTATGGTTAAAAAGCTGGTTAAATTATCAGAAAAATCACTTAAAAGGCTTGATGATGAGGTGGATGCCATCGCGGTGGGGATTACTCACCTTGCAACAAAAAAGGGTATTTGATACAAATAAGTGCATTCGAAAATGCCTTTAGAACATTTAGGTATTTTTATTAAAAATAATTAGATTATTTGAACCATGAACGACGACGATATTCTTAAAGATGAAGAGCTTGATGTTGACCTTGATGATATTAAAAAAGGTAAACATATATCGGACGAAGAACCTGAAAGTCTTGATGAATTAGCAGAAGAGGAGGAAGAGGATGAAGAACCGTTTGATGACGTTAATCCCATGTAACAAAAACCCCCACCAAGTGGGGGTTTTTGTTTTAAAGAACTTCTATTTTAATAAACCGATGTTTACCTATCCTTAAAGCAATGTTTAGAGAAACAAATTCATCTGGAGAATCAATCTTATCCCCCGTCTCGGCATTGCTGACTGCTCCTTCTTTGATCAATCTTCGCCATTCAGTCTTAGAACTGACAATCCCTTGAGATAAAATAACTTCAGAGAGTTTAGTACCCGATGCCACTTTTATCGTCTCTATTTCCTTAGGCATACCACCTTTAGAGAAAGTTCCGATAAAATCTTTTTCAGCTCCAGTTGCCGCTTCCTCACCGTAATAAATTACCACCACCTCGCGAGCTAGTCGCGCTTTTATATCTTTCGGATTATGTTTACTGCTTCCAAGTTTATTCTCTATGTCTGCAATTTCTGAAAGTGATGTATAAGTAGCCAGTTTAAAGTATGCGGGTATTGCCGAGTCTGGTATAGACATAATCTTTCCAAACATTTCAGACGGACTATCTGTAATAGTTATATAGTTATTCAGACTCTTACTCATTTTCTCCTTGCCATCAAGTCCCGGCAAAATTTCCAGAGAAAGTACGGCTTGTTCTTCTGTCTTATTGGCCTTCATAATATCTCTACCCATGAGCATATTAAATGTCTGATCGTTGCCACCTATTTCAAGATCACAAGAACCGTAAATCTGAGATAAAACGAATGAATCTATACCTTGTAGAATCGGATACATCATCTCGTGCATATACAGCTCTCCACCAGACTTAATCCTTTCTTGAAACATATCGCGTTCTATAAGACGTGCATGAGTTATATTTCTTAAATTCCAAAGTACATTTAGAAGAGTTATAACCGAGATGCGATCTTTAAGATGCAGATCGCGCACTTGCATACGAGTTTGTTCAAAGACAACTGCCTTACCTACAAATGAATTTGGGGTGATTTCAATTTTTGTAGTTTTTCCTTTTACAGTCACATCCATATCAACTTTATAATTATCAGGCAGATTAAGATCAGTAATATTTGTAAACCAGTCAGAGTTTCTAATCCAAGAAAATATACTTGGTTCTGTGCGTAAAATTTTACCGACCTGTTCTATATAAGTTTTAGCATTATGGTCAACTTCAGCTTGTTCAATCTCTGGACGAATTTTACTTTTACCAGATGGATCGCCTATGCGCGCGGTAAAATCTCCTACAAGAAATACCACCTTGCACCCCATGTCCTGAAATTGACGCAACTTGCGTAAAACTACCGCATGACCAAAATGTATGTCTGGACGACTTGGATCAACACCAAGTTTTATTACTATATCCTTTTTATATTGACCATTAATCTTTTTAAGAAGCTTATCCTTAAAAGCTCCTTGCGGGTCCACAAAGGTACTTACGGAACGTGAGAGAACCTCTTCTACATCTTTATTCATATATAGTCAATTTAACACGTTCAGGATAAAAGAGAAATGTGTTAAAATGAACCTCTTATAATGTAAAAATGGTTAAAAAAATTTACCATTCAAACCTCTTTTTATTTACAGCCACTGTTGTGCTGTTTTTTTCTGGTATGGTTGTTTTATGGACAGCCTCGCTCCGTATTCCGGCCCTAGAAAGCATTTCTGAACGCAGGGTTGACCAATCTACCAAGATTTACGACCGTACGGGAGAAATCTTGCTCTACGACACATCTCGCGACGTTAGACGCGCGCTTATACCTTTTGAAGATATCTCGCCTTATGTTAAATCTGCCACTTTAGCAATTGAAGATAAAGACTTTTACTATCACAACGGATTTCAGTTAACCTCATTTCTAAGAGCAGTTTTAGTAAACTTAACTACCCTCTCTTTCAGCCAAGGTGGCTCAACCATTACCCAACAAGTAGTTAAAAACTCAATACTAACCAAAGACAAAACACCTACTAGGAAATTAAAAGAGTTGATTTTAGCACTTAAACTTGAAAAAGTGCTAACTAAGGATGATATTTTGACTTTGTACTTAAACGAAATTCCTTACGGAGGAACTATTTATGGCATAGAAGAAGCTTCACAGGGTTTTTTCGGTAAAACAGCCTCTGATCTCACTTTAGCTGAATCAGCTTACATGGCTTCTTTACCCAAAGCTCCTACTTATTACTCTCCTTATGGTTCTCATAAGCAAGAATTGGAAGAACGAAAAAATCTGGTTCTTCGCGAAATGCTTGCCAATAACTTTATTTCTAAAGATGATTATGAAAACGCTTTAGAGGAAAAAGTGGAATTTAAACCTAGAGGAAATACGAGTAATATAAAAGCGCCTCATTTTATCTTTTTTGTCCTTGATCATCTGACTAAAAAATATGGTGAGGACATAATTACTAATGGCAATTTTAGAGTAATAACAACTTTAGACTATTCGATCCAACAAGACGCCGAAGCTGTGGCTAAAAAATACGGACCAATAAACAAAGAGCGATTCAACGGAGAAAACAATGCTATTGTGGCATTAGATCCAAAAACTGGAGATATTTTAGCCATGGTTGGTTCTAGAGATTATTTTGATAAAGAGATTGAAGGAAATTTTAATGCTGCTTTAGGTCACAGGCAACCGGGGTCAACATTTAAACCTATTGTTTATTCAGTATTATTTAACAGAGGCTTTACAGACAACACACTTCTCTTTGATACTCCTATCCAATTTTCCCCTAATTGTGAGCCAAATGATTTCACAACAAATGAAATATGTTACTCGCCTGTAAATTACGATGACCGTTTTCGGGGTCCTATAACTATCAGAAATGCTTTAGCTCAATCGGTTAACATCCCAGCTGTTGAGGCGCTTTATCTTGCTGGAGTAAAAAATGCTGTAGATTTGGCCAGAAACTTAGGTATTGATAGTCTGGTTAATCTTAGCGATTATGGATTGTCTTTAGTGCTTGGAGGAGGTTCTGTATCTCTTCTTGATATGGTGTCTACTTACTCTGTATTTGCTAACGACGGCGTACGCAACCCCTACAACCCCGTATTGCTGGTAGAAGACGCTCAAGGCAACACTGTGGATAGATACATCACTTCATCGCATAGAGTGCTCCCAGAGCAAACTGCGCGGACAATATCCAGTATATTATCAGACAATGCGGCACGCACGCCGGCTTATGGTTCAAACTCTCCATTGTATGTAACTTCAAGAGACGTTGCGGTTAAAACAGGAACATCAAACGACTATCGCGATGCTTGGATTATAGGATATACGCCCAATATCGTTATAGGAGCTTGGGTTGGAAACAACGACAACTCACCAATGGAGAAGAAGGTAGCTGGACTAATAGTTTCTCCTTTATGGCGAGAGGTTATTGATAGAGTTCTTCCCAGAACAACTTTTGAATCTTTTATTCCTCCAGAAAAGGAAGATGTGTCAGAACTTAAACCGATTCTTAAGGGTGAGTTAGGTAGTGAGATACACTCAATTCTTTATTGGGTTGATAAAAACAACCCGCGCGGTCCTTTGCCTCAAAATCCATCAAATGATCCACAGTTTCAAAATTGGGAATACGGCGTTAATCTATGGACAGTTTTAAATAATCGCACAAACTAAGATTGATTCATGGGCATCACTAGATAAAGAAAACTAGAATCACCAACTCCTTGGATAACAATAGGTTTGGCTTGACCACTAAATGTAAGTGAGATGCTGTCAGTAGTAATAGATTGGAAACAGTCTGTAAAGTAGCGATGATTAACATTAATAGAAATATCATCCCCCTCAAGGACAGAATCAACAGTATGAATACTCTCTCCCACTGTAGAATTTTTTGACTCTATTTCAAACTTCTTGTTTTTAGGAGACAAATGTAAGGTTAGTTGATTAAAGGCATCAGAGAAAATAAGGCTTGTTTTTAGTGAATTAATTAAGTCTTGTTTGAGTAAAACAGCCTTGGAGGTAATTTTCTTAGGTATGATTTGTTTATAGTCAGGGAAGGTTCCTTCAATAATACGTGAGGTTAGATAAATATTTTGTGATCTTAGAGCCATTTGATGTTCTTCTATAGAAATAGAAGTTTCCTCCTCGCCTTTGTCAAAAATTTTAACTATTTCCATAGCATTTTTCTGCGGGATAAGAATCTGTTTAAAGTGTGGAATTTTTTTTACTCTTATTTTTTTCTCTGCTAATCTAAAAGAGTCTGTAGCGGCAAAAATAAGAAATTCACCATCATAAGTAACAGAGATTGATGATAATTCTGGTTTGACACTGCTAGTGGCTGCTGAATAGATAACTGATCTTATGCCAAAAACGAGATCTCTTGTCGGTAAGGAAAAGGCTTTATCATCGCTTATTTCTGGAATAAGTGGAAAATCTTCACCGGAAAAGGTTTTTATACTTGTTTTAGTTGTTGACGTTTTAATTTCAAGAACTTGCTCTTTAGTATTTATAACAATATTTTTGTCTTTAGATAAAGAGGAAATAAAAGAAGATATTGTATGAGCAGGAACAACAATTATTCCAGGCTCCACAACCTTAACTGGTAGATTTATAGAGATACCCAGATCTAAATTAGTAGCCTTTATCGATAGAATGTTTTGATGAGCATTTAAATAAAAACCAGAAAGTACGGGAAGCGTAGTATTTTTACCAGCTATTTTATCCGCTTTGTTTAGTGCCTCTTCTAGTTGGTCTTTAATACATTCTATTTTCATATTTAAAATTTATTATTGTTATTAGTAGTGTGGATATGTGTATATGGTAATTTTGTTATTTTTGTAAGCCATTTATTGTTTATTTTTTTTACAACATCATGAGGATAAGTTGTTTGGTTTAGGAATAAGTTACTGAAAAAATATTTTTCTGTACCTACTTTTATTATCTTATTAACATGATTTATATAGTTTCTCCACATGTTATTTCACAGTTATTACACAGCTAGTAAATTTCTAATATGACTAACATCTTCTACTAATGATTGATCTTCTTTAATATCAGTTTTTATTTTTTCACATGAGTGAATGACTGTTGTGTGATCTCTCCCGCCTAATTTTTGTCCAATCGACGGGTAAGAGATATTAAAATCTTCTCGTAGTATATACATAATAATTTGTCTTGGTCTAATTACTTCCTTATGTCTTGTTTTTTCGTAAATACTATCCTCTTTAATGTTATAAAAGTCAGAGACAATTCTAACAACGTCCTTAACAGCAATAGTCTTTTTTGGTTTAGTATTATTTTTTATATAATTTCTTACATCAGTCATCAAAATTTCCCTATTTTTTAGTTGAGCATGGCAAAGTAGGGTGTTAACAGCCCCCTCAAGGTCTCTAATATTGCCATTTATAGTGTGAGCAAGGTAATCTATGATTTCTGGTGATAAAGAAATGTTTTGTTGAGTTGCCTTTGCTGAAATTATGGCAATTCTAGATTCTTTATCTGGCGCTGGTATATCTACAGTCATACCAGCAGAAAGTCTGGATTTAAGTCTTTCTTCAAGCCCGGTAATAAAATATGGGTGTTTGTCGGAAGAAAAGATAATTTGCCTATTATTATCATATAAAGTGTTGAATAAGTGGAATAATTCCTCCTGAAACTTCTGTTTTTCTGAGAAAAATTGAATATCATCAACTATTAAAACATCATATTTGCGATATTTTTCTTTAAAAACATTCATTTTCTGATTTTGGAGAGCATTCATGCAATCTTGCCCAAATTGTTCTGAAGTCATGTAATAGACCTTTTTACCGGGATTAGTCGTCTTTATATAATTACCAACAGCTTGTATTAAATGAGTCTTACCATGACCGGTAGAACCATGGATAAAAAGAGGATTGTACATTATACCCGGCTTTTTAATAACAGCTTGAGCAGCAGCATGAGCCAGTTCATTAAATGGACCTATAACGAACGTATCGAAGGTGTATCGCGGATTTAAATTATCATCTTTATTGACATATGTTTCCGGTAGAGGAAGTTCTTTAGTCTGGAGTTCATGTACTGACCTATCATCTCTTCTGTGTGTTTCTTCTTTGTTTATAACATATTCTATAGCGTGGATAGAACTCTCTATATTCCTAAGGCTTTTAAGGATAGTGTTGTGGTATTTAGTTAAAAGCCACTCTTTAACAAAAGCATTTGGTACTGATAATATGACGACCCCGCCATCTTCTTTAACAATACGAGTATCTTTAAACCATGTTGTGAAATTGGCGCTAGAGATACCTAACTCCATCTCTACTAAAACGCTTTGCCAAAGTTGCTTGTAGTCCATCATGAAAATTCTTAATTCAATATAGTATATCTTTTAAGAGCAAGATAAAAACTTGTTAAATGTTCAAAAAATGTTTATAATATGTTTATAACCTGTTAAGAAAAAATGTCTACAACATATAAACCAAAAAGACGCAAACGAGCCAGAACTCATGGGTTTCTTTCAAGACAGAAAACTTCTACTGGTAAAAGAACTATTAGAAACAGACGACGAAAAGGAAGATCTCGTTTAGCTCTATAAATGATTTCTAAAAATAGAAGAATACCACGAGAACTCTTTAAGCCACTTTTAGAGTCTAGAAAATATTTTAACTCTGCGCACTTTTCTTTGCGCATAGCTAAAGCGGAAACACCTCGTTTAACTATCTCCGTATCAAAAAAAGTTTCTAAAAAGGCAGTAGTCAGAAATAAAATTCGTCGTCGCGTTTATTCAGCTGTCCATAACCTTATGCCCGAGCTTTCAGACAACCTTTTTCTTTTAATTGCTAAAGCAGGATCAGAAAATATAAAAGGTCAAGATCTTAAAGATGAACTAGTCGAGCTTCTTAAAAAAGTATAAAATTAACAAATGTCTTTTCTTTATCACACATTTTTCTTCGACCCACTTTATAATATTTTAGTTTTTGCATTTAACATACTACCTTGGATTGACGCTGGTGCTATTGTTATACTCCTTACTATTTTAGTTCGTTTGATTATTTTTCCACTTTCAAAGAAAGCAGTGCTTACTCAAGTAAAAATGGCCGAAATAGGTCCCGATCTAGCTGATATTAAAGAGAAATATAAAGATAATGCAGAAGAACAAGCAAGAAAAACTCTAGCTCTTTATAAAGAGAAAGGAGTTAATCCGTTTTCAGGTATATTAATTATCATTATTCAGATTCCCATCATTCTTTCTTTGTACCAGATTTTTCTGCATTTTCCAGAAGTAAATTCCTCTCTGCTTTATTCATTTGTGGCTATACCTGAGCATATTAATACAACTTTCTTAGGTTTTCTTGATATTACAGCCAAGAGTATTCCCCTTGCTGTGTTTGCTGCTGTTTCTACGTTTTTTCAATTTAAATTTTCAATGAAAGGACAAGATAAACCAAAAGGAAATTCATTTGGAGACAATCTTGCCCGCAGTATGCAGACTCAGATGAAATACTTTTTTCCGGTAATAGTTTTTTTTATTTCCTATAATATTTCTGGAGTAATAGCTTTATATTGGCTAACTACAAATCTTTTTACTATTGCTCAAGAACTTTTTATTCGCAGAAAACTTAAAACTACGGAAGTCTAAATGCCCATAAGGTTAGATCATTTTTATTTATAAAGATAAGATAATTTTCATCTGAAGAAAGCTTTGGTTCCATTACATCAATATCAATACCAAGACTTGTTTTTGGTTCCACTAAGACTTGTTTCGTTTCAGTTTTAGTATTAAACAGCCAAATATTATCAGAGAAATGTGTTGCCCCCATATACCAATTTTCAGGTTCTGCATTACTTATTTTATTATATGGTACTCCACAGAAAAATACATCAACATTTTTTATACTCCAAATACATTTTTCTGATAATGTTGCCGGTGATATTTCAGAAAGAGTTTGAGAGCTAAGATTTTTTGCAACCAATTTTATTTCATTGCCATTCATATATGAATAAAGTACTTTACTACCAGACGCATTAGGTTTTATCGTTAATCCATTTAATGGTCCTAAAATTTTTTTAAGTGTTCCACCAGATGTGTTTAATGTATAGGCATATCCTGAAGCTTGAGAGCTTGCTTTTGTGTGTATAAATAGATTATTGCCGGCAATAGCTAGTTGCCAGTCGTTAAACGGAGAATTAAGAAGAGTTCTCGAGCCAGTACCATTAAAAGCTGAAGATACTATAGAAGAAGTGTCTCGTAAAGAGTAAAAGAGTGTATTACCAGAGCCTACAGTGACAGAGTTTATATCTCCGCGTAAAGCTGTGGATGAGACTGTGTAAAGAGTGCTGGTTGATTTGGGTTGGGTAAGAGTAAGAGAAAGATTTTCAACCACATCAGAATCACCCTTAAGTGATCTTAGAAGGACTGCATTGCCATCTGGTCTAAAGTAAGCTTCATAAATTTTCGGTAAAGTGTTGTTTGTAACCTTTATCTTATCTAGTGGTGTGGAACTAGCACTTGAAGGCAATGCTACATCGTAGATGTGTCCTGTACCACGGTCAACATATCGAACAACAGTCTGGTTATTTCTATTTAAAACTAGAGTACCAGCTACAGGGGTATTAGAGATACGAAACAAATTAACGATTGGTATGCCAAATTGGTCAAAGGAAGTAGTTTCTATACTTCCACTACCAATATCGCCTAACGGCAATGTACCTATATTTATATCTTCACCGGTACCAAATGGTAAAATATCTCTAATAATCTCTGTAGTAGGTATGTTTTTCTCTCGTAAAAGAAGATACCACCACAAAAAGGCAATGAGAGTTATTGATATGATTATTATTAAAATTGTATATATTTTTCTCATTAAAATGTTTTTATAATTTTACCATTTGGTTGTAAATGTTATCTTCCACCTCCACCATCGGGGTTTATTCCTTGTCTCGGTATATCTAGATTAATTTCTACCAAATTAGGATTGACCGTGTAGAGAATAAGCCATGCGCTTATAGCTAATAGTAATCCCCAAATAGCATTTTTAATAGTATCCTTAGCTTCATTTTTAGCACCAAATGCATCAGTGGACATATATTGAATACCGCCATAAATTATTTTAAGAACGGCTAAACCGCCAGCTATAGCAATGATTAAATTAAAAATACCAATAATATACGGACCAGCAGTGGTAGTGTTTTCTACATATCCTTCTAAGGGTGCTAAGAGTGTGTATTCAGTTTGTTCTTGGGCAAATATTTTATATGGAGACAAATTTACGCCAAGTACTATAGTGAGAATAGTTAAAATTATAAATAATTTCATATTTTTGTATTATTCTCGAATTTTATCAAGAAATTTTTATTAATATCTTGTGTGATATCATTTTTATTTGAAACACGCACTCTGATTTCTGATGAACCAGCGGTATTGTCTGGAGTACGGTAAGTAACAGAGCTTCCGTTCTTACCGACACCTGCGTTAGTATTCCACTCGTAATCAATTGCGTCATCAGTACGATTTAAAATATCGAAGAAAAATGGAAATGCCGATAGAGTAATTTCTCTTTCTAAAAGTTGGTAAGTCTTCCCTACTTCTTTATGAAACATGAATCCATACAAGGGATTATTTTCATATACTGTAAGTTTTGAAGTGATGGGGGTAATGATAACAGAGGCGCTGGCTAGTACGGTGTTTTGGTTGGAAATAATCTCTACTTTAACACTTTGAGGTTTAGAGAGAATGGAATCGGAAAAAGATAAATAATTTTTGCCTACCCCAGAAATATTACCAAGTATCACACCATTTTTAGTCCATTTATAATTTAAATTTGCTGATGATCCTAATTCTTGCGGAATAGCTACTAGTTTAATCCTAGACTGACTGGACCAGAGAGTTCGACCTTTGTAGAAAGGTGATGTGTAAGTATCGCCTTGCCAGAGTAGATCTACTGATTGCGCTTGCAAACTATATACTGGCGTTAAGAAAGTTAAGATGAGAAGTGAAAAAACGATTTTCTTCATATTACTATTATGACATACTTTTAAGCAGTTTTTTTAAACTCGGATGCGGATAGTGTCTTTTCTCGAGTGTTTATAGGTAAAGACTTTCTTATCTTATAATCCAGACTAATTCTTAGTACTATAAAGGTAAAAGACGGAATTATTCCCGCCGAAGCTATTTCAAGTAGTCCTCCTATACCCAATGTAGGCGCCCTTTTAAGGCTTAAGAAATTTAATCCGCACATCTTAAACCATATAAAGAAAGTAAGATAAGCAATTGGTATGATAAGCCACCCTACACCGATCCAACTTAAAACAAATTGTAAAGTATCGTAGAACAACGCTACCAATACCATGAAGGTAATAGTTGTTGTACTTAATTCTTTTTTTTCTCCAGACATTTTAAATTATTGGTTATTGATCTCGGCTTCCATTATCTCTGCTTTTTTGGTTTCCATAACAGTATTTCTGTTCTCATTAGCTTCTCTCCGAGCTTTCTTGATAGCCAAGACTTGTGATGGATCGGAAGTGATAATCTGGTCTTCTGTATAAGAAGCAATGTTTTTAATAGCCACATGCTTGAGTCCAGCAAAAAATATACCCTCTCCTATGTCTGACTCTAGGAGTAAATACTTCTCCTCATCTGTAAGATTGAAAGTTCTCTGGAGTTCATCTATGGTTGTAGGAGATTGTTTCAAAAGAATCTGTATAGATGAGTTGGTAATGATAGGTACACCATAAGGACTCTTTAAGAAATCCCCGACATCTTGAGTAATAGTAGCTACACCGAGGAAATATTTACGTCCGCGTTTAACTAGACTCATGAGGAATGAAGCTGTGTCTTCAGACTTCATCATCCACCATGCCTCATCAATGACAAGAAGGCGCTTCTTTAATTTTTTTCTAATAGCGTTCCAAATATAGTGCGTCACTATGTACATAGCGATGGGTTTCAATTCATCTTCCATATCACGCAAAGAAAAGACTACGAATTTTCTATCAATATCCACATTACTTGGTCTGTTGATGAAGCCAGACCAAGTACCTTTAGTGTATTTAGAAAGACGTTGCGCCAGAGATTCCCCACCCTCCAAACCGCTGAGTACAAGTTCAAAATCTGACATAAGAGGCGGTTCAATGGTACGAAAATCAGATTCAGCCGTTATGTCTTTGAGCGCATAAGTTTCTGTGATAGCTCGGTCAATGAGAGCATCTTCTTCTGCTGTAAGTCCACCCATCATAAGACGAAAAAGTCCGACTAGATTGATAATATTAGAACGCAATACATTGGCCGCACTCTCCCCCGGACCAGGAATGGGTAAATCAAACGGATTTATATGGTGTTCAGAGTTTAAGGATATATTGAAATATCTGCCACCTGTAGCTTCAGCCATATACTCGTATTCTCGCTCGGGATCCATCACTATCACTTCTGTATCGAACATGAGAGTACGCAGAATCTCGAGCTTGGTAGCGTAAGACTTGCCAGCGCCGGATTTGGCAAACATGATGGAATTGTAGTTTTCAAGCGAGAATCGATCAAAAAGAACCAGAGATGAGTTGTGTCTGTTGATGCCATAAAGAATACCTTTGTCAGAAGTTAAGTCGAAAGAAGTAAACGGGAATAGAGAGGAAAGTGGCAAGGAGTTCAGTTTGGAGTGTACACTTAAAGAATCATTGCCTAGCGGTAAGGTACTCTTATACCCTTGTTCTTGTTGGAAAAGCGCCGGTTTGACGTAAATAAGTTTAGCTTCAAGGATTGATTTAACCTCAGTCTCTACTTTATCGAGTTCAGTATCCGAGTCTCCATAAATAGTGATATAAAGCCCAACGTCAAAGAGCTTCTCCTGCGCTTGTTGAAGTTGGTCACGCAAATTTTCAAGGTCTTGATAAGCGACATCTAGCATAGGGTCACGTACAAGACCCTTTTCTTCTCTGGCATGTATCTGGCTTTGGACTTCAGCCACCTTTCTCTGGAATTGGCGTAAGACTCTGGATGTCTCAATGGGGTGTACAAAGATAGATACGTCAAATACCTTATCCATATTGATAATGGGTGAGAACCAGCCTTCAGTAAGGAAACGTGGATATGAGATGACAAAGAAACTTCGTAAAATCTTCTCACCTAAATTGATTTCTTTAGGCGTAATCTTGAGTGCTGATGGGGCTATAATGTCTTTAAGCTCTAGAACTCCGGCCTCGAATATTTCTTGGGGTAATATAGAAGATATATCTGACTTCTCGGCTTCTTTATTTTTGAAAAATTTATCGAAAATGCTCATATTTATTTTACTTTAATAGGCTTCTCGGTTTCTCCCGGATTAAATGCTTTATAGAAGAGTTCTATAACTTCTTCTGTGCCTAGGTGAGCGACACGGATACCGGAACGAACAAGCCCCTGTTCGACTACAGATAGACGTTCTTCAAGTTGGCTACGATTCTCATCAAAACTGGATTCGGAGGTGGTCGCAGCATCTTTTTTCTTACCGATGCCGAAGCGCGCACCGATATTTCTAGTGGTCTGATTAGAACTAAGCGTGGCCGGACTATACGGTATAACTATAAAAAAATTTTTAGTCATAATATTTGTATTCTCGGTAAAATTTTTAATAAACTCGATATATTCCCTGACTTGGATCTTCATCAGATTATTTGTTTGAGCCTTCTCTTGTTCTTCTAAGAGAGCTATATAAGGACGAATATCAAGCTTGCGTGATTGCACCACTATTTCAATAGAAAAATCCAGAGAATTAAGAAAATCCTGAAACTGTAAAAGGATGGCACTTCTCTCGTCTTCAGATTTTAAAGAAAAATTAAGAGATGAACACAGAAGAATAGAGCGCATACCACCATCTTTTAGTATGACGATACCGTCACGTACTTCTTTTATAGGAACAAATTCTTGAGTAGCGCTTGTAGTTTGAGCCATTTTTTAATTATACATTAAATACAGTTTCCAAGGTCAGATTTTTGTATCATCTTGAGTTACAGGATTCTGATTTTCTTTTATATCGAGACTCCATGTGAGCTCTTTAAGTTTCGATTCAGAAAGTTTAGGGACATATACTTGCTTCGGTTCGCCGGAGCCTTGCGCGGAGGCGGCTTTTTGAATTGGTTTCTCCTCCTTTTTCCAAATATAGAGTTTATTGGTAAGTGTGTATTTAAGAAACGCTTCTACTATGTTGATAAACGGCTTTCCATTTACTTTATAGAAAGCTAATGCGCCAGAGAATAGGGCTACAGGCAAAGAGATGGGGATGGCTAGAAATTTGGGTAGAAAGATAAATAAAATAACACAAATACCCGCACCACCAGCAACATATATAAACTGCTTAAAAGTCAGCGGTCCAAAGATTTTATCCTCAACCTCAATAAATTGTGGAACTTGGAATCTCATAAATAGTAGATAGTAGATAGTAGATAGTAGATAGAGTGATACATATTATGATTTAAGTTTATTGATTAAACCATGGATCATTTTGTTGATTTCTACTGACAAGCCGTCAATTTCATTATAATCTAGTTTCTCTCCAAACGGGAGGTGTTTACAAATTTCGATTTGTGTCTGTAATTCTGCGATTGAACCAGAAGCTATTCGTAAAAAATGGCAAAAATCTTTCTTACTTCCTCTAATACTTCCTTCCGCTATATTTGAAGCGACTGAAACTGCAGCTCGTTTCAACTGAGAACTGATCCCATAAATTTCTTCCCTTGGGAATTTATCGGTTAATTTATAAGTTAAGGTAGCAAGATCTATTGATTTCTTCCATACCACCAGATCTTTATAAGAAGAAATGTTCTGCATTAACTGTTTACTGTCTACTGATTACTATCTATTGTAGAGGTTCTCTATACGGGT
>MHWM01000020.1:0-4886 GCA_001824135.1 Candidatus Zambryskibacteria bacterium RIFCSPLOWO2_02_FULL_39_14
AACACCAGACCGCGCAAACGGCTCAACACCAGACCGCGCAAACGGCTCGGCTGGCTGAGCCCATTAGAAGCCCTTAGTGTTGCACTTGGAAGTTGAATGTGCCTATAAAACATTTGACAAAAGGTAATTAAATGTAGTATAATTGAGAGTAGAAGGAGGTTGCCGTGCTAGTGACTCATTCTGCCTGTGATATTGTGCATCGATACGAACAAGACAAACTGGAGTTTCTCGTGTTCGATTATCGATGCGTAGATCCAAATACGAACAGATTAACTGAAAAGGAGATAAGGTTTCCGGCAGGTACTGGTAATTTGGGAGAATCAACCGAAGAGACCAGTATCAGGAAGTTGTACGAAGAAACAGGGCTCATTACCACAGATGTTGAAAGAATCGCGCGCAGACAAGCTGGTCAAGACCACGAAAAGTACGTTTTCCTGATCCCTTATAGTCGCTGCAGTGGAGAATTGCGGCAGGGACTTTTAAGTTCAGGAGGAGACGAGATGTCGCCCCCGTACTGGATGCCGATCTTCAGCTTAATGGAAATGATAGCCCCGGTCCATTTCTGGGCCTACAGGGTAGCAATCGAGCATTTCAGAAAGCAGAGGTAACGCCCCCTCGCTCCGACAATGTCGGAGCGAGGGGTTTTCTTTTTTCAATTTATCTGTTAAAATGGATATATGACAGTACGAATGAGACATACGAGGTCTCATACCAAAAATAGGCGATCTCATCATGCCTTAACCAAGCCTGCTCTTTCAAAAGACGAGTCAGGTAATTTTCATTTGAGACATAGGCTTTCAAATGTAAATGGCATTTATCGTGGAAGAAAGGTTATAGACCTTACAGCCAAGTTAGAGAAAAAGATAGAAAAGGTTAAAAGTTTGTCTGTCAAGAAGACAGAAAAAGATGTCGCCAAATAAGCGATTTCTCATTTTTTATTTTGAAAGTTCTTGTTCTTTATGTCACAGAGACATTTATCCAGATCTATAGTTCTACAGACTCTCTTTGAATGGGATTTTGCTACATCTACTGATAAGAGAGATGGTGGAAGTGAAAATAATATTTATAAAATATTTGAACGAGTAAAGCATGAATTTGCTCCTGGTAGCAATGACAATGCTTTTATGGAGAATCTTCTCAAACAGGTGCTTGAGAAGAAGTATGATCTCGATACTTTGATAGAAAAGGCGGCGCCAGATTGGCCTATAGATAAAATATCAGTTGTTGATCGCAACGTTCTTCGAGTCGGTTTAACTGAACTACTGTTTGCTGATCGCGATGAGGTGCCACCCAAAGTGGCTATAAATGAAGCTATTGAGCTTGCAAAAACTTTTGGTGGAGAAACTTCCGGTAGATTTATAAATGGAGTTTTAGGCGCTGTTTATAAAGAGATGGGTGAACCGGGGAAATTTGACTCGCCTAAACCTAAAAAGAAATATGGCAATGTTCCACTAGATAAACTCCCGATAGAACGTCTCGCTGGGGCGGTAGTTTATGCGCGTCATGGAGATAATATATATCTGGCATTAGTACATGATGTTTTCGGACATTGGACTCTGACCAAGGGTAAATTGGAAGGTAAGGAGAGTGAAGAAGAAGGTCTTCGTCGTGAAGCGCAAGAAGAACTTGGCATACCCATTAATATTATTGAAAGACTCGGAGAAAATTCATATTCAACCTTTCATCCTGAAAAAGGTAAAATTTTGAAAAAAGTTTCTTATTTTCTCGCAGAAGCGCCTTATCGAGACTTGACTCTAGAGAGGAAAGAAGAAAAGGGCGGTCTCGATGATGTTCGTTGGTTTAAACTTGCTGATATACTTGACCTTAACTTTTATGATGATATCTTGCCTATTGTGACTAAAGCTATAACAAAGTTGGCCGAAGGAGAGAATAAGAAATAATTAATAACGAATAATGGATTTTTCAAAATTTGAAGAAAGGGCTGGAATAGTATTTAAGGATAAAAGTCTGTTAAAACAGGCCTTTACTCACCGCTCATATATAAATGAGAATCGTGACTCCAAACTCGAGCATAACGAGCGTTTAGAGTTTTTGGGCGATGCTGTTTTAGAGCTTGTTATAACTGATTATTTGTATAAACGTCTCAAGGATTACAATGAAGGGGAATTAACCTCGTTGCGTGCCGCTTTAGTCAATGCTGATACTTGCAGTATGGTGGCACAAACATTGGGAGCCAATAATTATCTGCTTCTGTCTAAGGGTGAGATGAAAGATACTGGTCGGGCTCGTCAATATATCCTTGCCAATACTCTCGAGGCTATCATTGGGGCTATCTATATTGATCAAGGATACGAAGCTGCTAAAAATTTCATAATTACTCACATAGCACTGCTTACAGAAAATATTCTCAAAGATGGCGCTTGGATAGACGCTAAAAGTCTTTTTCAAGAAAAAGCTCAAGAACTAGTAGGCCCCACTCCTTCTTATAAGACTGTGCGTGAATCAGGTCCTGATCATGATAAACACTTTGTTGTCGCTGTATATATTGGAGATGAGAAATATGGTGAAGGAGAAGGTAAATCTAAACAAGATGCCGAACAGGAAGCCGCACGAAATGCTCTTCAGTCTAAAGGTTGGAAGTAATACAAGAAAAAGTAATGTACTTAAAGTCAATAGAACTTTCTGGATTTAAATCTTTCGCAAAAAAGAATTCTTTTGAGTTCGATTCTTCTGTATCAGCTATTGTGGGACCAAATGGTTCAGGTAAGTCCAATGTAGCTGAAGCATTTCGTTTTGTACTCGGTGAACAATCGATAAAAAGCATGCGAGGAAAACGTGGTGAAGATCTGATTTGGAATGGTTCCACAAATGAACCGCGTTCCAATAAGGCATCAGTCAAAGTAGTTTTTGATAATTCTAAGAAAATTTTCAGCATAGATTTTCCAGAAGTAATTATCGAACGCAGGGTGTACAGGGATGGTTTAAATGAATATTTGATAAATGGCAGTCTAGTGCGTCTCAAGGATGTGTTAGAACTTCTGGCAGGGGCTCATATTGGAGCTTCAGGACACCATATCATTTCCCAAGGCGAAGCAGACAAGATTCTCAGTGCAAATCAAAAGGATAGAAAAAGTATGGTTGAAGATGCGCTAGGTTTAAAACTCTATCAATACAAACATCAAGAAAGCGGGCGTAAGCTCAAAAAGACATTTGAAAACATTGTACAAGTTGAAGCGTTGCGAAAGGAGATAGCTCCACATTTAAAATTTCTAAGCAAACAGGTTGAAAAGATTGAAAAGACAGAGAGTATGCGTAATGAACTTCTGTCTTTGGCACAAGAATATTTTAAACGTGAAGACATTTATATATCGTTGTCCAAATCTGAGCTTGCTTTAGAGAGGAAACCTATAAATGAGTCTTTAGAAAAGCTAGCAAAAGAGTCAAAGAATGCAAAGAAAGTTATAGAGTTTGAGTCTGGATTAAACGAAGTACAGAAACAGAAAGACAGTTTAATGAGGGAACTTGGCAAGATTGAGGGTCTGATTATATCTGAAGAAAGAGTGATACAGAATGAAGAAAAACTCTCGGCCTCTGATGAATTGAAGACAATCAGACTTAAAGAAGTAGAAAATCTTTACCAAGAGGTGAGTCTCCTTTCGAATATCGGCGAAGTTATAAAGAAACTAAAAGATTTTATTACAGAAAGAAAACATAGCACAGATTCCAAACTTATCTCCGAAGCTCGAGCCAAAATCAGCGAGTTGAAAAAACACCAATCCGAATTGGAAGTCTCTGTAGAAGAACTAAAAGAGAAAGAACATAAAATTACCGATGCGGAGAAAGCCGTCTTTCGCATTATGTCGGAAGAAAATGAGTTGATTTCCAAATTAAATATTTTAAAGGCGCGTGAAGAGAAGTTAGACCTAGAAATAGAAGAATTCAAACGGGAGCTTACAGAAGTCGGGCATTTGGTGGGTACTGAAGCACTTCATTTTAAAAACCTTGATGTTGGCGCTGAAGTGTCGGTGATGAAAGAAGATAGGGAGAAACAAAATGAACGCAAACATAATATAGAGAAGTTTAAGATCAGATTGGAAGATTCGAACGTTTCCGGAATGGAAGAAATTCATAAAGAGTATAAAGATACTTCAGAAAGAGACGCATTCTTGGCGCGTGAATTGCTTGATCTTGAAAAATCTGCTGTAACTTTAGAGTTACTTATCAAAGATCTGGAGATGCGCTTGGCTGTAGAGTTTTCATCTGGTCTGGAAAAAATCAATAAAGAATTCAATAAACTTTTTACTGCTATGTTTGGTGGCGGGGAAGCAAGCTTGACTTTAATAAAGCAGGTCGGGAAAAGGTCGGACCTTGAGGATTTAGAAAGGTCCGACCTTGAAGAGACCGATGAAGAAGTAGAAGAAGGTCTAGATATTAAAGTCAACATGCCTAAGAAAAAAATACGAGGTTTAATGATGCTATCAGGAGGAGAAAGAGCTTTGACTTCTATAGCGCTTATCTTTGCTATATCTCAAGTCAATCCTCCACCATTTATCATTCTTGATGAGACAGATGCGGCACTTGATGAATCTAATTCTAAAAAGTATGGAGATTTAGTCGAGGTGTTGTCGAAACATTCTCAACTTATTTTGATTACTCACAACCGCGAGACCATGAGTCGTGCTGGAGTTATCTACGGTGTGACCATGGGCTCAAACGGCGTCTCTAAACTCCTCTCTATCTCATTTGACCAGGCAGTCGAGGTGGCTAAATAAATACTCCGAAGTCGCAAAATAAATACTCCGTAAATCGACAAGTTTGCTTCCATAACCTATATTCCCATTATAATTTTCCTATACCCAAGGTGTCAACCTGCCAGGTTGACACCTTGGCTGTAAGTGAGAAAATTGAATAATGGTTGGAGATGT
>MHWM01000020.1:4912-5064 GCA_001824135.1 Candidatus Zambryskibacteria bacterium RIFCSPLOWO2_02_FULL_39_14
ATAAAAGAAAGATATTTAATGACAAGGAAGATTATCGGCGTTTTCGAGATAACTTATTTTTGCTAAATAATGTAAATGGGAAAATTAGAACCAAATACAAGAATATCTTTAGCATAAATGCTAATTTACCTGACAGGAATAAACTAGTGGAA
>MHWM01000021.1 GCA_001824135.1 Candidatus Zambryskibacteria bacterium RIFCSPLOWO2_02_FULL_39_14
GGAACTTATAAATCCGTTCAACTGATTTTGAGCCTTTTGGATGACTATTGCAGTGATGTATATCCGTAATTTGGCTTAAAATAAGGTATCATTAAATTCTCATGGCAAATATTTCTGTCGGAATCGTGGGACTTCCTAACGTTGGCAAATCAACGCTCTTTAACGCGCTGACCAAGAAGGGGGTACCGGCAGAAAATTATCCTTTCTGCACTATTGACCCATCTGTGGGCATTGTGCCTGTGCCGGATGAGAGATTGGAGAAACTTTCGGCGTTAAGTAAATCCAAGAAGACCATACCCGCAGTGGTGGAGTTTGTCGATATCGCAGGACTTGTGAAAGGAGCATCGGAAGGGGAAGGACTTGGGAATAAATTTCTCTCACACATCAGAGAGGTGGATGCTATTATCGAAGTAGTGAGAATTTTTGAAGATAAAGATATCATTCATGTCCACGATAAGATTGACCCGCTCTTCGACATTGAGATTATCAATCTGGAACTTAAAGCCGCCGGCATCGAGAAACCGACTCTATATGTCGTAAATACTTCCGAAGCTTCAGAAAATAAACGCGATGTTTTGAATAAAATTCCCGGGCCTTATATCGAAATTGATCCTATTTTCGGAACAGGTTTGGATAAACTTATAAATGAGTCTTATAAACTTCTAAATTTAATAACTTTTTTCACTACAGGAGAAGATGAGTCGAGAGCTTGGACTACAAAGAGAAATGCCAGAGCGCCAGAGGCGGGGAAGTCGATACATACTGATTTTCAAGAAAAGTTCATCCGTGCTCAGGTGGTTTCTTACGAAGATTTGATAAAGACAGGCTCTATGGTAAAGGCACGTGAAAAAGGTTTGGTTCGTACCGAGGGCAAGGAGTATGTAGTGCAGGATGGGGATGTTATTGAATTTCTGATATAATAGTCGTATGAATACAAAAATGACTGCCAAAGATTTCTTCTTACACATTGCTGTTATCGCACTTTTATACACTGGTACGGTAGCACTTCTTAATATTCTATTTAATGTTATCAATGTCGCTTTCCCGCAAGTCAATCAGTATAGTTACTACGATTCAACCTCTATTAGTTTTCCTGTGGCGACGCTTATTGTAGTTTTCCCACTTTTTCTTTTTCTTGCCAATCTACTTCGCAAAGGATATATAGAAGATCCAAGTCGTAAAGAATATTATGTACGTAAGTGGCTTATCTACATCACCCTTTTTATTGCTGGTGGTGTTTTGGCGGGCGATCTTGTTGTTGTCATATATTATTTCTTAGACGGTCAAGAATTGACTACCGGATTTATTTTAAAGATTCTTTCAGTATTGGTGGTGACTGGAGGTATCTTCGGCTACTATCTAGATGACTTAAAGGATAGACTATCAGGCACACGTAGAAATATCTGGAGAGTTGTGGCGGTTGTCTTAGTATTAGGCTCTATCATTGTCGGTTTTGGTGTATTGGGAACTCCGCAAACACAGAGGATGTTACGATACGATTCACAAAAAATTTCTGATTTACAAAATATACAATGGCAAATTGTAAATTATTGGCAACAGAAAGGAGCGTTACCTCTATCTCTTGAAAATCTGCAAGATCCTATTTCAGGATTTATATTACCTACGGATCCTCAAACTCAAAAATCTTACGAATATGAAAAGACAGGAACCTCTTCCTTTAAACTATGTGCCGAATTCAACAAAGAGTCTCAACCGATGGGAGCTTCGATACTTTCTGTACCCATAGCTGAATCACCGAGTAAACTTAATTATAATAATAATGATAACTGGCAACATAAAGTTGGGCTTGAGTGCTTCTCTCGTACTATTGATAAGGAGCTTTACCCGGTACGACCAAAATAGTACAAAGAATCATATATTCAGGTATCTATATTGCATTGCATGAAGAAATATACTATAATTAATAGGTATAATTAATTTAATAAATTCTATGAAAAAATTAGTATTTCTAAGCGTTTTGGGTTTATTGTTATCAAACGTAGCGATAACTAACGCAGTCAGTTACACAAGTTTTGCACCGGCTACCTTTACTCTAAATATTGGTGAAAGTTTTGTTGTCAAAGATATCATAAATACAACGATTACGCTGATGAGTATAAATTCAGCACAAACACAGTCATATCCTACACAAGAAATTAAAACAGTTAGTATTAAAGTCGCAAATGAAGGTGGTTGTGGGGCCGGCGCTGATCCTAGATGTCTAGGTATGCCTGCTTTCGAATCCACTTATAATCTTAAAGTAGGCGCTTCTATAGAAGTATTAGCTTTAAAGATCACTCTAAACAGTTTGGGAAGTGGAAGTAATAATGCAACTTTTTCAGTAGCTAAGCGAGACGATGTTGTACCTCCACCTCCAGTAGTATGTTCACCACGTCCTGCTTGTCTAGACGCAAATCCTCGTTGTCTTTTACCAGAACCAGTAGGCGGTTGGTGTTCTAATCCTCCAGCTCCTGGAGATCCAAGTACCGGTGGCGGAACAACAGTCGGTGGTGGTGCAGGTGTTATATCACCCGGCGGAGTTGTTATTATTTGTCCAAATGGTGTGAGTGGAAAAGATTGCTCAACTTGTTCTGATGGTAGTTGTAAACCGGGTGTTTTACCTCCACCAACCAAAGAAACCAATGGGACTGGTTCAGTCACTAATCCAATTAAACCATTACCTCCAATTTGGACATTACCTCAAGGTCAAGATATGGTTTCGGTAGAAGAAGTTAAAGCTGATGAAGAGACTCCAGCTTATTTTGAAGTAAAGACAGAGAGAAAGGCAAAGTTATTCTTTATTTTCCCTGTATCTTCTGAAATAACATATTCTATTGATTCTGTAACTGGATCTAGTAGAGTGACAAGTAGACCTTGGTGGAATTTCTTGGCTTGGTAAATATTACTTATTTCAGTTAATATTTGGGGATGCAAGAATACGATCCCTCTAATATAGAAAAGAAGTGGCAGATTCAATGGCAGAAAGATAAGATCTATCAAGCGGAAAACTCGTCTAAAAATCCGAAGTACTACACTCTTATAGAGTTTCCTTATCCGTCTGGAGACGGGCTACACGTCGGACATCCGCGACCTTATATCGGTCTTGATATTATCGCCCGCAAGAGACGCATGGAAGGATTCAACGTCCTTTATCCTATTGGTTGGGACGCTTTCGGTCTGCCTACAGAAAATTACGCACTAAAGACTGGGAAAGATCCTCGTATAGTTACAAAAGAGAATACAGATACATTTCGTCGTCAGATTCAGTCTCTAGGAATTTCTTTCGACTGGTCTCGGGAGATAAACACTACTGATCCGCAATATTATAAATGGACGCAATGGTTGTTTTTGAAATTTTTGGAAAACGGTTTGGCTTATAAAGCCAAGATGCCTATCAACTGGTGTCCTAAAGATAAAATTGGTCTGGCCAAAGAAGAAGTAGTGGATGGCAAATGTGAACGGTGCGGTACGGAAGTGGTAGAGAAAGAGAAAGAACAATGGATGCTTGCTATCACTAAATATGCTGACAGACTTTATGATGACCTTGATACAGTGGACTATCCAGAGCGGGTCAAGATTCAGCAGAGGAATTGGATTGGTCGTTCTGAAGGCGCGTTAATTAAGTTTGATGATATTGAAATATTTACCACTCGACCTGATACAATTTTTGGTGCCACTTTCATAGCTCTGGCGGGAAAAGCTGATCGTGATACGGGTCGTACCGTTACTAACCCAGCAACAAAAGAACAGATACCCGTCTGGGAAGCGGAATATGTCATGAGTAACTACGGTACCGGCGCCATCATGGGTGTACCGGCACATGATGAGCGAGATTTCGAGTTCGCGAAGAAACATGATTTGCCGATAAGAGAAGTGGTTATTCCAAAGCTTATAGATAAATATGATCCGCCAAGAGAAGACAAAAAAACTGTTTTTCGAAATGCTGTTCAAGCCATAGTCATAAATCCTAAAACCGGAAAGGTCCTGACTTTGCGATGGAAAAAATTCCCCTGGACCACATTCATAACTGGAGGCGTAGAGAAAGGAGAGGATGAAATTATGGCAGTCGAGAGAGAAATAGTGGAAGAATCAGGCTACAAGAATTTTAAGTTTGTAAAAAAGCTAGGAGGGCCTATAGAGTCACACTTTTTTGCCAATCATAAAGATGAGAATAGGAAAGCTTTATTTACTGGCTTTGTTTTTGAACTCATTGATGAAGAAAGAAAGGAATTGAGCGAAGAAGAGAAAGCCATCCATGAAGTCATCTGGCAAACATGGGAAGAAATCTCTTTTGATAAGAATATAAAATGTTCTGAATATGATATATGGCTCGACAGATATTTAAATTCAACACATGCTTTTATTGAAGATGGAGTACTTATAAACTCAGGCAAATTTGATGGTTTGACGAGTGAAGAGGCAAGAGAGAAGATTGTGGCAAAATTTGGACAGAAGAAAATTACTTATAAACTCCGTGATTGGGTTTTTTCCCGTCAGCGTTACTGGGGGGAACCAATACCGGTGATACATTGTCCCAAGTGTGGAATTGTGCCTGTGCCGGAAGAAGATTTGCCGGTGGAGTTGCCAGTGGTGGAGAAATATCAACCAACTGAAACAGGCGAGTCACCACTTGCAAGTATTGAGGAGTGGGTGAATGTTAAATGTCATAAGTGTGGTGCTGATGCGAAGAGGGAGACAGATGTCATGCCAAATTGGGCCGGGTCATCTTGGTATTTCATCGCTTATCTTTTCAATAAAGAAGGGTTTACAAATCCTACATCAATTAGAAATTGGAAATTGCAAATTGAAAATTATGGACATTTCATGCCCGTTGATTGGTACAACGGAGGAATGGAACATACCGTACTCCATCTTCTTTACTCACGTTTCTGGAATAAATTTCTTTTTGATTTAAAACTGGCACCAACGAGCGAGCCGTATAGGAAGCGTACTTCTCACGGTCTGATTTTAGCTGAAGGAGGAGAGAAAATGAGTAAGTCGAGAGGTAATGTAGTGAATCCAGATGCCATAGTAGAGCGTTTCGGCGCGGACACCTTGCGTCTCTACGAGATGTTTATGGGCCCATTTGAGCAGGCTATCGCTTGGAGTGATGAAGCTCTTATCGGTCCGCGCCGGTTTCTGGAGAAGGTGTGGAAGTTGCAATCCAAGATACCAAAAGATCAGACTTCAGGTATCAATTCACAAGGTCTGACCTTAAAGAGCGAGATCTCAATGCACCTAACTATCAAGAAAGTTTCAGAAGATATTGAAGCGATGAAGTTTAACACCGCCATTTCTACCTTAATGATTTTTGTAAATACTTTAGAAAAGAACGGGTCTATTTCTGAAGAAGAATTCAAAACATTGCTTCTGTTACTTGCACCATTTGCTCCACATATGACAGAAGAACTCTGGCATAAATATTTTGGCAAAGATTTTATCCACACACAAAATTGGCCAACTCATAACCCGGAGAAAATTGAGAGAGATGAAGTTACTTTAGCCATACAAGTTAACGGTAAAGTTAGAGCAACTTTAGTAACTAGCCGCACACAAAATGAAGATGAAAT
Organism: Candidatus Zambryskibacteria bacterium RIFCSPLOWO2_02_FULL_39_14; assembly: GCA_001824135.1. Taxonomy (GTDB): domain Bacteria; phylum Patescibacteriota; class Minisyncoccia; order Phycocordibacterales; family Zambryskibacteraceae; genus UBA5004. The sequence goes on from MHWM01000021.1 coordinate 5,571, forward strand.
TAAGAAATCAGCACTAGCATTGCCAGAGATTAAGAAATGGTTGGAAGGCAAGGAACCTAAAAGAATTATTGTTGTACCCAATAAGATAATAAGTATCACATCTTGACCACGACTTGACATATATTTATACTAGTGATACAAATAACGTAAGTTATGAGTGAAAAAATCGCTTTAAGCTTCAAACCTAAGGAAATCACGCGCCGTCTTTTATCTATTCTAACTAAACGCGCTCAAGATGTACTTACCAATAGATATGGTCTCGGACCTAAGGCTACAAAACTTACTTTAGATGCTATTGGTAAAAGATATAACATCACTCGTGAGCGTGTGCGTCAGATAGAAAATCATTCGCTTGCCGCTATCCGAAAGTCAAAGGCATATAAAGACAATGAACCAGTTTTCACTGAGCTGAAAGAACTGGTTCTCAACCTGGGTGGGCTTGTTTCAGAGAAAGACCTTTTGGGATATCTCGGTAATGATGTAAATATCCAAAACCATTTCCATTTCCTTTTTGTCGTTGGTGAGGAATTTAAGCGCGAGAAAGAAGATGAAGAATTCAAACATCGTTGGCATGTTGACCCAGAGTTATCTAACAAGGTTAAAGAAGCTCTTCGCAAACTATATTCAAAACTCTCTGATGATGAACTTATCGTCGAGGGCGATCTTATAAGATCTTTTCTTGAAGAGGTTAAGGATCTTAATGAGAAATACAAGAATGACGAGGTTGTTAAACGCTGGTTATCTATTTCTCTTAAGATAGGTAAAAACCCTCTGGGAGAGTGGGGAAGATCTTCCTCTTCAAATATCAATGCTAAAGGCATGCGCGACTACGCTTTCTTAGTTATCAGAAAGCACGGTTCGCCTATACATTTTAAAGAAGTGGCAAAAGCAATAACCTACTATTTCAACAAGAAAGCACATGTCGCTACCACTCATAATGAACTTATCAAGGATCCTAGATTTGTTCTGGTAGGTCGCGGTCTCTATGCTTTATCCGAATGGGGATATATATCAGGAGTGGTTAAAGATGTTATCCATAAGATTCTCAAAAAAGAAGGACCTCTACCTAAGGAGAAAATTATTGAAAAAGTGTTGAAGGAACGCTATGTCAAAGAAAACACTATCTTAGTGAATCTTCAAAATACCAAGTATTTCAAAAAAGATCGAGATAACCGCTACCACAACGTCTAGCGAGGAAGAGTGGGTGAGCTTGCTTATCCATTCTTTCCGAGCGAAGACGTTGTACTTACTAGTACAACGTCTAGCTTCCGTGTAGAATTAGAGTCATGATAGAGGATTTCCTAACTCTTTTCCCAAACGATCTTCATCAAGATATCTGGAATTTTATCTTAGCAAGCTGGCCTGTGTGGCTTCCTTTTTTATTGATAACTTTCTTA
>MHWM01000022.1:0-3496 GCA_001824135.1 Candidatus Zambryskibacteria bacterium RIFCSPLOWO2_02_FULL_39_14
CTCGCCATAAAACTCTTACGGTGAATAGCTGTCAAACCATATTTTTGTATAGCCAGATGGTGTGTATTGGTGCCATAACCTTTGTGTATATGAAAATCAAATTCAGGAAATTTTTTCGACAATCTGATCATTCTTCTGTCACGAGTTACCTTCGCTACGATAGAAGCAAGTGATATAACAGGGATCTTCTCATCCCCTTTTATAACAGTAAGCTGATGGATAAACCTTTCTGGCGCTCTAAGAGAACCATCGAGAAAAATTTGTGAGTCTTGCTCCAAGACACGGAGTTTATCGAAACATCTTTTAATACCAAGACGTATGGCATAGACTATCCCTTTACGATCTATCACTCTTTCTGAAACAAGAGCTACAGCAAAATCAATCACGCCTTTTTTCTTGGCTTCAAGAGCTAGGTCAAACCACAAATCTCTCTCGCTTGGAGAAAGTTTCTTGGAATCTTTAATACTTTTGAAAAAATTTTTGTTAAAACCTAGAGGAATTTTAACAGCTCCCACAGCTACCGGTCCCGCAAGTGGCCCTCTGCCAGCCTCATCGATACCTACAATGTAGTTCATGCGTTGTCTTGGATTATACATTATAATGACTTAGAAATGTCTAAATTTGTCCACCTCCACACGCATAGCCACTATTCCCTCCTTGAAGCTCTACCTAAAATCTCAGATCTCGTCAAAAAAGCTAAACTTTCAGGTATGGACGCATTAGCTCTTACTGATTCTGGAAATCTCTACGGTGCTATAGAGTTTTATAAGAAATGTAAAGACAATGATATCAAACCTATAATAGGCGTAGATTTCTATGTGGCTCTGCGTTCCAGACATGATAAAGAAGCGCGCGTAGACAATGAGCGTAGCCGTCTAATCCTCCTTGCTGAAAATGAAACGGGTTATAAAAATCTTCTCAAACTCGTTACGGATGCTTATCTGGAAGGTTTTTACTACAAACCGCGCATTGATAAAGAACTTATTGAGAAATATAAAGATGGTCTTATCGCTATATTACCAATGTCTGCAAAGATAAATATTGAGGAACAGTCAAATTATTATAAAAAAATTTTCGGACAAGATAGATTTTATCTTGAAATTACTCACCATCCGGAAATTAGAGGCCATGTAGATGAGGAGAGAAAGAGAGTAGATTTCGCGCGTAAAGAAAACTTTTCCATCATTGCCGCTCACGATGTTTATTATCTAGAGCCAGATGATAAACCAGCACTCGATACAGTGCTTTCTATCCAAGGACATCTTACCGGACAAAAAGAAAATAATGTATTCGGAGAAGAAGATAATGAGAATCTTTCTTTCATCAGCCCCGAAGAAATGCAGAAAAATTTTAAAGATACGCCAGACGCTCTTAAAAATGTTAGAAAGGTCGTAGATATGTGTAATTTAAATCTAGAACTTGGACATTGGGTCTTCCCCGAGATAAAAATTGACAGCCAATCTAACCCAGATGAAGTATTGAAAGAGATAGTTTATAAAGGTTTAGAGAAGCGAGAACTTAAAAAAACACCGGAAGAAATAGGACGTATAGAATATGAGCTCAAAATCATAAAAGACAAAAAGTATGCAAAATATTTTCTAGTAGTGTCTGATCTGTTGAAATATGCTCATGAGAACGGTATTTTGACAAACGTTCGAGGTTCAGTAGCCGGTTCCATGGTTACTTATCTGGCAGGGATTACAAATATCAATCCACTTGAATACAACCTGCCCTTCGAACGCTTCCTCAATCCAGATCGACCATCTCCTCCTGATATAGACATGGACTTTGCCGACAATAGACGAGATGAGGTTATAGATTATGCGCGTAAATTATATGGTACGGACAAAGTGGCGCAGATCGGCACTTTCGGTACTATGATGGCTCGCGGTGCTGTACGCGATGTTACCCGAGCACTTGGTTTTTCTTATACTATCGGCGACCACATAGCCAAACTTATTCCTATGGGTGCTCAAGGTTTTCCTATGACTATAGATAGGGCAATGAAAGAAAATCCTGATTTGAAAAAACTCTACAAAGAAGATACTGATACAAAAACTATCATAGACATGGCAAAAAAGATTGAGGGAAATGCTCGACACATCTCTGTCCATGCTGCCGGAGTAGTGATATCGCCAGAACCATTAACCAATTACACGCCTCTACAGTACGATACCAAAGGAGAGAAAAAAATTATTACTCAATATGATATGTATTCTATCGAGGAAGCGGGACTTTTGAAATTTGATTTTCTTGGTATCAGAAATCTATCTATCATAGCTGACACTTTAGTGCGTATAGAAAAGATTGAGGGTAAAAAAATAGATATAGATAAAATACCTCTTAATGATAAAAAGACTTTTGAGATGCTGGCCAGAGGAGAGACTGAAGGAACTTTCCAACTGAATGGAGACGGTATGACACGTTCACTCATCGAATTGAAACCTAACACTATCCACGACATAAATGTCATGGTAGCTCTTTATCGTCCCGGACCAATGGACAATATAAAAGAATACATTGCCCGCAAACATGGAAAGAGGCCTATAACCTATCTGCACCCAAAGATGAAGGATTTCCTAGAGACAAGTTACGGAGTGCTTGTTTACCAAGATGATCTTTTAATGACAGCTATAGAAGTAGCTGGGTATTCTTGGGGAGAAGTAGACAAATTCCGCAAAGCAGTCGGTAAGAAAATACCAGAAGAGATGCGCAAACAACATATTATCTTTGTAGAAGGTTGCCAGAAACATGGGAAGATGAACAAAGAGAAGGCAGAAACACTTTGGAAACTCTTTGAACCATTTCAAGGATATGGTTTCAATAAAGCTCATGCGGCAAGTTACGGCTTCGTAGCTTATATTACTGCTTACTTAAAGGCTAATTTCCCAGAGATCTATATGTCTGCTGTACTTACTGCTGAATCTGGAGATGTGGAGAAGATAGGTATTATGATTGCTGAATGTAAACGTATGAGCATAGAAGTACTACCTCCTTCTGTCAACGAAAGTTTCTCGCAATTTACCGTAGTCAACGAGCCACCTTCACCCACAACAAGCCAGCGTAAAATACGCTTTGGTCTGACTACTATAAAAAATTTTGGACAAGATATATCCAGTTCTATCACGACTGAGAAAAAGTCTGGAGGTAAATTCAAAAATTTAGCAGATTTCCTAGATCGTATTAAAAGTAAAAATCTGAATAAAAAATCTCTAGAATCGCTTATAAAATGCGGAGCACTTGATGAGTTTGGCGAACGTGGCGCTCTACTTGCCAATATAGACAATCTACTCGGATATCACCGCGAGAGAATAAATGCTCCTAAGAATCAGGACTCATTATTCGGTTTGATGTCTGATACGACTACTCTGCCGACATTACGTCTCCTGTCTGCTCCCCAAGCCACACAGAAAGATAAATTAATATGGGAGAAAGAACTCCTAGGCCTTTATATATCGGGACATCCGCTTGAAGCGTATAAAGAAAAACTTCTATC
>MHWM01000022.1:3502-9824 GCA_001824135.1 Candidatus Zambryskibacteria bacterium RIFCSPLOWO2_02_FULL_39_14
AACTGATATACAAAAACTAGCTAATCTGCAAGAAGGCACAGAGACAGTTATAGCAGGCATAGTCGAAGAAATTCGAGATGTGGTAACAAAAGGTAATGAACATATGGTCTTCATGCGTCTTGCTGATTTATCTAACGTTATTGAAGTGGTGATTTTTCCCAAAGTCTTGAGTGAATTTAAATCTCTTGTTCAACCTGAAAATTGTATTGCTATCAAGGGTAAAGTGTCAAAACGAAAGGGTGAGAACTCGTTTATTGCCGAGAAGATAAAGGCACTGTAGGATATAAGACTATGGAGAGCGATAAAGACAGAGATCATAAAAAACTTGGTAAAGAATTAGAGCTTTTTACATTTTCAGATTCAGTCGGCAAAGGACTTCCCTTATGGTTACCAAAGGGAGCTACAGTTAGACGCGAATTAGAGCGTTTTATAGTGGACGAAGAGATCCGCAGAGGATATTTACATGTACGTACACCAGACATTGCCAAACTAGATCTTTATAAAAAGTCCGGCCACTATCCAATGTACAAAGAAAAGATGTATGCACCTATCGTTATTGATGATGAGGAATTTATGCTTCGTCCAATGACTTGTCCCCATCACTTTGAACTTTATCTTTCAAAACCGCGCTCATACAAAGATCTTCCTATGCGTATAGCTGAACTCGCTCAACTTTATCGATACGAACAATCAGGAGAACTTATGGGCTTACAAAGAGTGCGTGCTTTTTGTCTATCGGATGCACATATTATCTGTAAAGATGAGAAACAAGCAGTAGATGAAATAGGTAAAGCTCTTGATCTTATTGAGTATATAAATAGTATATTTGGTTTAAAACTAGGCAAGGATTACTGGTATGTGCTCTCTCTTGGTGATAGAGAAAATACAGAGAAATATTACAAAGATGATGCGGGTTGGGACAAAGCGGAGACTCTACTAAGAGATGCTATGAAGAAGCGTGGGGTAGATTTCAAAGAAGCTAAAGATGATGCGGCCTTTTATGGACCGAAAATTGACATCAACATGAAGAATGCAAATGGTAAAGAGGATACGGCTTTCACTGTTCAATATGATCTTTCTTCACCACAGAGATTTAATCTCAAATATATAGGTGATGATGGTAAAGAACATAACGCTTTTGTAGTACACCGTTCTTCTATCGGTGCCATTGAGCGCATCATGGCTTTTCTCATTGAAAAGTATAACGGCGCTTTCCCTCTTTGGCTCTCACCAGTGCAAATCAAAATACTTTCTATCGGAGAAGGACATATCGAATACGCTAAAGATGTTCTTGAAAAATTAAAGGCAGAAAATATTAGAGCTGAACTTGATGATTCAAATGAAAGTTTGGGAAAGAAAGTTAGAAACGCTAAAACTGATAAAGTACCCTATGTGGCTGTAGTAGGTGATAAAGAAGTTAGAGATATGAAAATTTCTTTAGAAAGTAGAGATAAAGGTAAACTTGGTGAATTTGAAATTAATAAACTTATCTCTAAGCTTGTAGAGGAAATAAAAAACCGAACTTAACTCTTAGGCTTCAAGGTTGGGAAGAGAATAACTTCTTTAATATTTTTAACGTCTGTAAGGAGCATTACAAGACGATCGATACCGATACCAATACCACCATTGGGTGGCATACCATATTCCATAGCTTCCAGATATTCCATATCAGAAGGTGATATCTCTTTTTCACCTTTTTTACCCTTAGCATCTTCTTCTAGATAACGATCTCTTTGGTCTACAGGATTATTGAGTTCAGCGAAGGCATTAACCAACTCCACTCCCCCCATAACAAGCTGAAACCGATCAATAAGGGTTTGGTCGTCTTCCTTTCTTTTAGCGAATGGATTAAACGAAACTGGATAATCTATCAGAAAGGTGGGCTGAATAAGAGTTGGTCGAATTTCTTTTTTATATACCTCATCTGTAATCTCTGGATAAGGCATAACTTTAAAATCAGGTTCAAGATCTATGGTGTGACCTTGATATTCAAATTGTAATTTACCAAACACCCCCTTAACTACAAATTTGAAAAGTTTCTCCACAAATTGACGCTGACTTGTCGCATCTGCATAAGACTCGTTTGATTCAAGCATAGTAAATTCTGGATTATGCATCGCGTCTATACCTTCGTTTCTAAAACGCTTACCCATTTCAAATACTTTATTCATCCCTCCGACCAAGAGTTCCTTTAAGTATAATTCTTGAGCTATAGGCAGATAAAAATCCATATCTAGAGCATTATGATGTGTTCTGAAGGGTAAGGCTGTGGCACCGCCAGCAAGTGGCTGAAGATTAGGTAAATCTACTTCAATATAATCAGCATCAATATAGAATTGTCTAATGAGCCGGACAATCTTAGCTCTAGTGACAAAACGTTCTTTGACTTCCGGATTAGATAGTAAATCAAGATAACGTTTACGAAAACGTTCTTCAATATCAGAAAGTCCGTGCCACTTCTCTGGTAGAGGACGAAGAGATTTAGAAAGCATCTTGATTTCTTCGACAAGAACAGTCTTTTCCTCTTTCTTAGTCAGAAAAAAAGTGCCTTTAACCTCAATAAAATCACCTACATCAAATGCTTTTTCAAAAAGCTCAAAAGATTCTTCGGATAATGGTTCTCCTTTCTTAAGCAGAGCTTGGAAGCAACTAGTCCCATCATTAAAATCTAAAAATATAATCTTACCTTGAGCACGTATGCCTATTGTGCGACCAACCATATGAAGGCTTTTTTCATCTTTTACCAATTTATCAAACTGGTCTATAGCCTTCTTGCAAGTAATATCTTGATTACTAGAAGCAGGATATGGGTCTATGCCTTTTTCTATAAGAAAATTTAATTTTTCTAAACGTGTGGAGCGTATTTCTTCTAAAGAAGCCATCCCATTAAAAATTATTTTTGATTATGAGATTTATCTACACATCTTGGTCCGTTGAATTTTTAATTAAACGGGTTATTTGATGTCAATAATCTTATACGACATCATACCACTTGGAGTCTCGAAAGAGAACTTATCACCCTTTGATTTACCCACAGCAGCAATACCTAGAGGTGAATTGATAGAAATTTTACCATTAGTAGCATCGGCTTCTTCAGAACCGACTATGGTATATGATTTGTGCGACTTATCACTATCTTTCTCTACAGTGATGACAGAACCTACTGCGATAAGGTTGGTACCTTGAGCAGAAACTATCTTAGCTGATTTTAAAATAGCTTCAAGACGACTAATGCGATCTTCTAATATAGCTTGACTGTCTCTTGCTTCTTGATATTCCTGATTTTCTGATAAATCACCGAGAGACTTAGCATATTCCAAAGCTTCTGCCGCTTCCTTACGTTTTACCGTTTTAAGATGTTCGAGTTCTTTCCCGAGTGCCTTAAATTTCTCTTTCGTTAAATATTCTTGCTCTTGGTGCATAGAGTTAAATTTATTGGCAACTATCATATATCACTACTCTAAAAAAATCAACTATATTTCAGTTAGTGCTCTGTAAATTAGACTATTCAAAATATTCTGGAGTATTAACAGCCATCCAATCGAAAAGTTGCCGTACTACAAAGGTGGCTCCGAAAGTATTTAAACTGGGACCTCTCTCCATTACAACTGCCCAAGCGAATCTCGGATGTTCAAATGGAAAGAAACCGACAGACCACGAATTGACATAAAGCTTGGCAGAACCAACTTCTGCTGTACCAGTTTTTGCCGCCGTTTTAACATAAGGAACATTGAGACCAACAGAAGTACCATAAGTAACGCCTTCCCTCATACCTTCTCGCACGATCTCCCAATCCGCATTATCAAACTCTACTAAATGTTCTACTGATTTGGGATTACCACCCTTAAGAAGCGAAGGGGTTAATACACGACCACCATTAGCAATAACAGCAATGAATCTTGCAGCATTAAGAGGGGTAACTTGAGTGCCGTACTGGCCTATAGCAGTTATATAAGTATCGCCCAAACGCCAGATTTCGCCATCAAATTTTTCTTTCTTCCACTCTGGAGTAGGTATCACCCCTTCAACTTCACCAGAAAGTTCAATCCCCGTCTTTTCTGTCAAGGAAAAAATCTGAAAATATTTATCCAAGGAAGATATGCCTAAACCTTTCTGATCTTCATATCCACCGCCAATTGAATAAAAATAAGTATCTGAAGAGACAGCCAAAGCCTCTCTCATATTAGTCCAACCATGAGCTTTCCAATCTTTAAATATGGAAGGTTTTGAAGGATCATAAGGATTGGGAACTATAATCGAACCTGTACTTAAAATTTTTTTTGTAGGAGAAATTATTTTTTCATTAAGAGCCGCTAAAGCTACTATGGGTTTTAATATAGACCCCGGAGTGTAGAGTCCACCAATGGTTCGATTGAGAAAAACTTTTGATGAATTATTGACCCATAAATTGATGGTTTCTCTATCTGTACCATTAGTAAGTATGTTTTGGTCATATTCTGGAAAACTTGTCATGGCTAGTATTTCGCCAGTATTAACATCCATAAGTACACCAGCGCCACCGACAAAACCCTTATCTTTAGCAAGAGACCCTATGGCCTTATGAAGCGCTTCTGTTAAATAAGCATCTATAGACAAAACGATAGGACTACCATCTTTCGGTTTCTCTATAACCGATTCTGATGTGATATTACCAAAGACATCTGTCTCTCTTAATTTCAAACCATTGGTGCCACTAAGCAAATCATTGAAAGCACGCTCAACACCATCTCTACCGCGATAATTTTCTTCATAATAAATGCCAGATTTATCAGAAAGAGGATATTTAAGATACCCCACAGTATGGGCAAGTCCTTTGATAGGAACATAGTATCTGCCAGCAAAGGCACCATCTACCTTCTTAATAGCGTTATTTGCCAACTCAAGCATATTTCGGTCATAGATTAATCCCCTGTTTGCAAAAATAAGTGTCTGCTCTAGACGATTATTTTCAGATATCTGTGTATAGATGTTGCCCTGTTTGATCCCTAACACCCACAGTTTAGAAACTAAGGCTAGAATTATTACAGTCAAGATAATCTTCATTGCAAAAAAAGTCTTTTGACCCATGGGTTTTTCTATCCTGCCTTCAAAACGATGTTCTTCGAAACCGGGTAAATTTGTTGAATCGAGAAAAATATCTTCAGGATTTATATCTTGATATTTTCCGCTAAAATAGATTGGTGAATCTAGTTGCCTCTTTATTTTGCGAATAAATTGTTTAAGCATAAGACCTAAGACTATCTCTAAGATAAAGCAGAACAATAAGCAAAACCAGCACAGAAAAAGCCAGAGGAGATACAGACCAAGAAAGAGCTTTTACTCCATTGCCATATAATACATCGATCAGTAATACCAAGACGATACCTTCCCAAAAAAACGGAAAGATAATAATAGCGATAAATAATAACGGTATATAGACCCAATACGGTAATATAATGATCGAGACAAATACTATGATAGATCCAAGTATGCGATGAATCATTATGGTGTTACAGAAACAAATCTAAGAGTAAAAATATTTGCTGGACTTCTAGCCAAGATTTCTTTAAAAGAATCGGTTGGTTTAGAGCTTATTTCTTCTATTATAGCAAGTAGTCGCGAGGTTATATCGCTAGAGAGTACCCTGTCTCCAATATTTATCTCTATATCACGTGGTATAATTAATTTGAAATTACCACCACCCAGACCAGTAAGAACTACTGGTATATTATTTCTTTCAAGTATCGCGTTTGTTTCCTCTCCAGAAGCGGAAAAAAGTTTTACTTTTGCTTGTTTTGAAAATACTTCTGAAACTACTCCCAGTACCGGTCCTTCTGGTAAAGATACTTCAGAACCTATCCTTATGGATTCGTTAGAGCCAACATCAATAATGATAACATCATAAGGTGTCTGTGGAGGACGCGTCAGTATAGCTGCAGCAATCGTACTCGGATCTTGCCTACGACCCATTAGTTCCAGAAGAGCACTTTCTTGTACACATTGCCTTGATAAAGACGATGTTTCAGCTTCAAGAGAAGAGAGTTTTTCTTTAAGAAAAGCATTTTCTTCTATGAGTGATTTCTTGGAATTAAAGAAAGAGATTCCATTACGCAGACTTCTGACTATACTATTTTCTGATTTCCATATAGGAGAAATAGCAGAAATAATGATAGAATCAAAGAAAGATAATAAGACTCCAGTCAATATAAAAATCGTTACAAGAACAACGATGCGTGTCAGATAATAACGCCTAAATTTATTTCTTTGGAGGTAACTCACCTTCATTTTCTATAAGTATAGCTTTAAATTTTTCTAAATCCTCAAGAATAATACCAGTACCGCG
>MHWM01000022.1:9835-16622 GCA_001824135.1 Candidatus Zambryskibacteria bacterium RIFCSPLOWO2_02_FULL_39_14
TAAGAGGGTCAGCGGCCACATGGACTGGTATATTAATCTCATTTTCAATAAGCTCAGCCAAACCTTTTACCAAAGCCCCACCGCCAGTCAGATATACCCCTCTATGCATGACATCACTTAGGATTTCAGGTGGTGTGGATTCAAGAACTTCTCTTGTGGTTTCGATAAGAGTTTCTATAGATTGAGAAAGTGCTTCGCGTACATCCGTATCAGTTATAATAATTTCTCTAGGCAAACCTGTTACCAAATCACGACCTTTTACCGGCATCTCTAGTGGAGCATGAGTAGGCAAGACAGAACCTATAGAAGTCTTTATTAATTCAGCAGTTTTTTCTCCAAGAAGAATTTTATATTGATTTCGAACATAAGAAACAATATCTGAATTAAACTTGTCTCCAGCTAAACGAAGATTCTTAGACTTCACTACCCCACCAAGCGATATGATGGCTATATCTGAAGTACCACCTCCTATATCTATAATCATGTTTCCGATAGGTTCATGTATAGGTAGGCGCATACCGATAGCAGCAGCCATAGGTTCTTCGACAATATAGACTTCTCCAGCGCCGGCATTGCTAGTGGCATCACGCACAGCGCGAATTTCTACATCTGTAATGCCTGACGGCACACCCACAACTACTCTAGGAGCAAATATCTTTGTGGAACCGGTTGTAGCTTTATCAAGTAAATAACTAATCATCTCTTCAGTAGTTTCGAAATCAGAGATAACACCATCGACCAGAGGTTTAATAGCCAGAATATGTTCAGGTGTACGACCGATCATAGCCCTAGCTTCAGTACCGATTGCTACTACCTGTCCAGTCTTTTGGTTAAGTGCCACTACAGACGGTTCATTGATAACAATCCCCTTACCACGCAGATAGACGAGGGTGTTAGCTGTACCAAGATCAATACCTATATCATGCGAGAAAAAACTCCGAAGATTTTTAAAGTTCGGAAATTTCATTACTTTTTAAATTTCTTTATAAAACTTTTTAGATCTGTTTCTGTAGTCTGGCCAGACGACCTATCTTTGACTTCAAGTTTCTTCGATTCGAGAGCTTTATCACCAATCACCAATCGTGTACTGATACCAATAAGATCGCTGTCGGCAAATTTCTCACCAGCACGCACATTGCGGTCATCATAGAGAACTTCAATACCCTCTTTTTGAAAAGTCTTATAAATTTCATCTGCAAGTTTAATAACATTTTCATCATTACCTAGAGAAACAAGATGAACTTGAAACGGAGAAATTTCTTCAGGCCAAATAATACCCTTATCATCTGAAAGCACTTCTACTACAGTACCCATGAGCCGTGTCACTCCTATGCCATATCCTCCCATAAGAATAGATTGCTTTTTGCCATTCTCATCTTGGTAATAAAGATTAAACGGATCAGTGTATTTTGTACCTTGTTTGAAAATGTTTCCTACTTCAATAGATTTCCTCTCTACTAAATCATCCCGTTTTAATCCTGCTGTCACAAGCCCCTCTTCATCAAAAACATCTTTGTTTATCGCAAGATTTTTTTTCTCATCCACATAAATAATGTCTTCCCCTGCAAGAGACAACGTTTGAAATTCATGTGAATACTTAGAAAATGTTCCCCCACTAGCAAAGGTACAGAATGTGATATCTCCTATACCACACCTAGAAAAGACCTTCATATATGACTTTTTTGCCTTTTCGTAAAATTCGTCTTGCTCCTCTTCTGTGCGCGTAAATGAATATAAGTCTTTCATTACAAACTCCCTCCCTCTCATAATGCCACTTTTGACCCTGAGTTCATTTCTAAACTTAGTTTGGATTTGATATAGATACAAAGGTAGATCTTTGTACGAACTTACATACTCTGTAAGTAAATTAACAATCTGTTCATCGTGTGTAAAACCTAGCCCAAGCTCAACATTATCCTTTAGTTTTGTTTTGAACCACACATCAACATTTTTATCGTCCCATCGCCCAACTTTCTCCCACACATCTTTTCTTTGTAATGATGTAAGAACAAGCTCCTTACCACCCAAGGCATTCATCTCCTCGCGAATAATGTTCTCTATTTTCTTTAACACTTTTAATCCAAGAGGTAAGTATGAGTAGACACCTGCCATTTCCTTGTTTATAAACCCAGCGCGAGTTAGGAGAATGGCATTCTTGGAGACCTCATCTTTAGGAGCCTCTTTGCGCGTCTTTGTAAATAGATCACTCTGTCGCATCCAGCTATTATAGAGAAAATGAGTTCAAAAACAAAGCCTAGCCTAGAGAATATTTCGAACGTCTTGGATGGTGATAAGTATCATGAGTAATATAAGCAAGGCAAAACCTATAGTATTTACTGTATTGAATATTAATGATGGTATAGATCTCCGAGTAATGGCTTCAATTCCGACAAAAAGCAGACGGCCACCATCAAGCGCCGGAAATGGTAAAAGATTTATAATAGCCAAATTGATCGAGATAAGTGCAGTAAAAGTTAGTAGATGAGAAAATCCCAACTCGCGCACATCACCTACCATGCCGACAATACCGACAGGACCCGTAACACCAGAGAGATCTGCTCGACCACCGAGAGCTTGTAGGATAAAAGTTCCTATGGCTTTACCTGTCAACCAAGTAAGTTCAGAAGTGGTAGTGAATCCATACCATATAGCCTTGTGAGGAGCGAGTTTAGCTGTGCCAACAATATCCATAGAGATACCTACAGCCGGTTTATTAGCAATTATACCCTCTTCTGGCGCAACAATTTTTTCAGAAATATTTTTACCTCTTTCTATTGTGAAAGTAATCGGTTTAAATGATTGAGAAATAAAATTAGATACTTCTTCCAGAGAAAGCTTAGTGCTTTTATCAATAAGAATGAAATCGTTACCATCTCTCGATACAGAGACAATTGCATCGCCAGACTTCAAGCCGGCATCTGCCGCAGGTGAACCGGGTAAAACTGTGGTAATAACGGTGCGAGCATTGTCGAGAGGTAAAGACATACTAACCGGCGCTGGCAAGCCAGATAAAAACCCGAGTGAAATCAAAGCCCAAGCAAAAAGAAAATTTCCAAAAACTCCTGCGGCTAAAACAGAGGCTTGAACACCACGATTCTTAGAAACAAAGCTTTCTGTATCTGCATTTTCTTTGGTTTCTCCCTCTAAAGGATTCTCACCAAAAATCTTCACGAAACCGCCAAAAGGCAACCAATTGAGAGTAAACGGAGTATTTTTCCACATAAAAAGTGTTCTAGCTTTAGGTGGAAAACCAAGACCAAACTCATCTACCCTAATGCCAAATTTCTTAGCCACTAAAAAATGCCCCATTTCATGCACGATAATAAGAGCGCTCAATATTATTATAAATATGATTACTGACATAATAAATTATTCTAAAATTTCTTTTTCTTTCTTGAGAGCTAGTTCTTCAAGTTTATGATTAGTTTCTTCAACTAGTTTCTGTAACTCATTCTTAAGCCGAAATTTATCGTCTTCACTTATACTTCCCTCTTTCTCCTTATGATCAATACTTGACTGCGATTTCTCTCGTTCTGTACGCATAGTAATGCGAGCTTCTTCTAATTTCTCCTTCGCTAGTTTAGACAACATGGTACGTCTCTCACTAGTAAGTTCTGGAAAAGAAACTCTAAGTCCTACTGCATCTAAAGCTACAGACAAACCCAGATTAGATTCTCTGATAGATTTATCAATATTTTTAGCAACTTCCTTGTCCCATGGAGTGATGCGTAGTGTTTTGGAATCTTCGACAGAGATAGTGGCTAGTTGGTTTATGGGCATAGATGAACCATAAACATTGACTAATACTCCATCAAGAATATTAGGCATGGCTCGGCTAGTGCGAATCCCCGAATACTCTTTTTTAAGCCATCCTAAAGTTGCCTCACTTGCCTTCTTAAACTCACTAAAATCATATGCCATATACGTATTATAACACTAAAGATAAATGTTCTATAACTAAACGTGAGGATACGGATTCATTGACTATGCGTCTGATATTATAAATCGCCTTTATTGATTTTTGTTTTCTATCCTGTGTTCTTAATAAAGACAACAAGCTGTCTAAAAAGATTACTAAGTTCTTCTCTTCAGCCACAAATTTCTTAGCAAATAAAAGCCGATCTTTAACAGATAGTGAGAGAAACTTCTTAGCATCTTGAGATTCTAAAGTCAGACCTTGAGACAAGTGCATCACCTCCATACGGGAACGCAAGGTGGGCAAGATAAGAGCTTCTTCTCTAGTCACTAGAAAAAAATGAGTGCTGGAAGGAGGATCTTCAAAAGTTTTAAGTAAAGCATTTTGCGCTTCTAAAGTCATTCGTACAGGTGAGATAAAGAAAATTTTTCTACCAGTAACAGTTTTATTTATGGAGAGCGACTTCAGCTGGCGGGCTTCATCAATACCGAAAGTGTCAGTACGAAAAGCAAAGAAATCTGGATTATTGGCAATTTTTATATCTAGATCACTACACAACGATCGAATATACGAATCAGCCTCTTCCGCCATACCCACAAGAAGTATGGCGTGGTGAAGATTTTTAACATCGAGACCCATAGACTCCTACTCAACCTGTACTTGCTGTGCTTTTTGAGTATCTAGAAGTTCCACTTCAAAGATAAGGGTTGAGTTGGGTGGAATAGGACCTACTCCTTGTTCTCCATAACCATATTCAGGTTCGATAGTCAGAACACGTTTACCTCCAACGCGCATACCCACCAACCCTTCATCCCAACCGCGTATAACTTGCCCCACTCCTAAGATAAAACTGAATGGAACATTTCTATCTATAGAACTGTCGAAAACTCTACCATCAGAAAGAGTGCCGACATAATGCACAGTCAAAGTATCGCCTGGCTCAGCGACTAGACCTTCACCGACCGTTACCTCTTCTGCTGTTACGGGTAATCTTTGCACTTGAGTATTTAAATTTTGTTGTGTGAGTGTGGGAGAACTGAATAAGTTTAACAGATTATTGCTAAACAAGAGATAAGTCAACACTGCCAAGCTCGAAATTACAGCGACCCATTGTTTTTTGTCTAAATTTTTCATTTTTTTCTACAATAATTTTAAGGTGTATAGCTATATGATATGATAGTGTCATGAAAGAATCAACCGCAAATAATTCAAGGCTGAGTAGGCAGAAAATGCAAGAAGTTGCCTCTAAAAGAATCAAGGAAATATCTAAGGAGTTTACCAACGGTTTTAAATTTCTAGAAGACTACCCCAAGTCCGCCACCTTTTTCGGCGCTAGCCAGCTCACAGAAGACAACAAGTATTATAAAGATGCCCGCATACTAGCTTCGCGATTAGTCAAAGAGCTTGATTACTCCATAGTATCCGGTGGCGGACCAGGCATTATGGAAGCGGCTAATCGCGGTGCTTTTGAAGTGGGTGGCAATTCACTTGGACTTTTGATCAAACTTCCAGACGGACAGGTAACAAATAAATACATCACAAGCTCTATCGCCTTCTACTACTTTTTCGTACGAAAAGTGTGTTTGTCCTTTTCTGCAGAAGCATTTATCTTCTACCCCGGAGGATTTGGCACTTCTGATGAATTCTTCGAGATATTGACTCTTATCCAGACTAAAAAGGTTAAGGATATACCCCTTATCTGTGTCGGCAGTGAATATTGGAATAAATATAAAGAATTTATGAAAGCAGAAATGTTTAGCAGAGGCACTATAACTGCTAAAGATTTTGAACTATTTCACATACTTGATAATCATGACGAGATTATAAAAACTATTAAAGACGTGCCTATTCGTGCCGACGTACCACTCAATGAAGACGAGATTAATACTAAAGATGAATGAATCTAGGTCATAAACATTGTAAGCCCTGTGAGAAAGAGACTCTGCCGTTAACTGCTGTTGAAAATAAAAAACTAGCAGAAGAAGTGGATAACTGGATGATAGAAGAAAACAAAAAACTTGAAAAAGTTTTAGTTTTCAAAGATTTTAAAGAAGCTCTGAACTTCGTAGATAAAGTCGGAAAAATAGCAGAGACTGAAAACCATCATCCTGATATATCTATATTTGATTATAAAAAAGTCAGGATAGTACTCTACACACACGCCATAGACGGTCTATCGGAAAACGATTTTATCCTCGCTTCCAAGATAGACGAGTTAAACAGGAAAGACTAAGCGCCTAAAGACATTGCCCAAGGAGTAGGTATAGAAAGAAGCATTAGAATTGCCCCCAAAAGAGCCATGTTCTTCATAAATTGCACTTGATCGCCTGCGCGCGCTTGACCTTCTTCTTTCCAGAAAGCATGCATAGTGAAAGTAACTGGAATGAGAAAAAGAACAAGAGCAGATATGCCAGCTTCAACACGAACGCCGGTTAATATGCTGTATCCGCCAAAGAGAAGTAAGAGACCTGATCCGATTACAGCCACTTTGGCTTTAGGAACTTTTTTCATCTCGGCATAAGCGACAAGATTTGAACTTTTAAACAAGTGGTTGTAAGCGCCAACAAGAAAATATCCTCCCAAGAGAATTCTACCGATAAGGAATATACTGTCCATGATTTTTAAATAAATTTGTAAGTGCGAATATTATAGCACCTTCTCTGTTTCTTTTCTTTAACTATTTAGCGACGGCATCTTGATATTTAGACATTATTGCTGATTCGACTTCTTCTTTGCTACGACCATATTTGAGAGATGACAAGTTTTTGATTGGCTCAACAATTGTAGGATCACCGACTTGCTTAGGTGCAAGGCGAATATCAAACGGTTCAGCCGGCCGACCATTAACAAGCATCTTTAAATAAGCGTTAA
>MHWM01000022.1:16659-16920 GCA_001824135.1 Candidatus Zambryskibacteria bacterium RIFCSPLOWO2_02_FULL_39_14
CGGGGTGAATTGCTTTTCCAAATATTCGGCATCATCCTGACCAACCCGAAATGCGCATATCGTGCCAACATTACCGAAGACTGCATTTTTAATTTCTTCTTGAAGCTGTGCAATGAACTGGTGTGCAATAGTCAGAGAGAGCTTATACTTACGCGCCTCCGAAAGAATCGTGGCGATGGAATTAGTGGTAATGTTTTGAAATTCGTCAATATAGAGATAAAATGTTGGTAAATTCTGGCCCAGTGAATCAACCCGAGAAAG
>MHWM01000022.1:17034-17293 GCA_001824135.1 Candidatus Zambryskibacteria bacterium RIFCSPLOWO2_02_FULL_39_14
CCGGAAATTAAAGGAAGACCGTTCCTGAGCAATAATCGGACGCATGATGTCATTAGCAAGAAATACATCAAACTTAGAGGTGATGTAAGGCACCATATTGACAAGCGAGGCTTCGCCTCCCGCTTTTTCAGCCACTTCCTGCCAGAACTGCACCACAATAGGGTTCCTACAATGGGACAATTTCAAGTTGCGGTATTCCTTATTTGACATGACGCGGGAAACATCAAGAAGAGATGAACCTGTCTCAGGATCTTCTATT
>MHWM01000023.1:0-15941 GCA_001824135.1 Candidatus Zambryskibacteria bacterium RIFCSPLOWO2_02_FULL_39_14
GACGGCTTCCATTTGAATGTAGTGAAATATATGGAAGAGTGGCTGAGTGGTTGAAGGCACCGGTTTCGAAAACCGGCATAGGTGCAAGCCTATCGTGAGTTCAAATCTCACCTCTTCCGCCTTCGCCTCGCCGAAGCCCCTTAGGGCGTAGGCGGGCTTCGCTTAGCTATGGCGTGATGAAATCCACCATCGATATATGATGAAGCCTTGGCGAAGTCAATCACGCCTAATCTCTCCGTTTGCGCCCCGCTCTCGCGGGGCGCTTTCTTTTATAGTAATATTGTAGTAATCATGCATAAAGATTATCTAGATCATATTTCTGGTAATAAATGTGGCACTTGTGGCGGAGATGCACCTAATTGGAAGTGTCCGAAGTGTGGGGGAGTGTCAGATATATTTGATCCATCACACCGGCAGAAGTGTCGTTTCGGCGCCAAGTATCAAGCACAATGTCAGAAGTGCGGAGAAGCTGAAGAAAAGTGCATATGCGAGCCTGTTTCGTAGGTTTTACCAAACCTTTCTAGATTTGGTATGATTTGTTTCGTCACCATCACTTCTGGTGGAATGAGCGCGGTTAGCTCAGTTGGTAGAGCGCCACATTGACGTTGTGGATGTCAGAGGTTCGAATCCTCTATCGCGCACTGTGCTTCATCAAATTCTCGTCTAGGTTGAAATGGATTTGAAACAATCTTTTCCAACTCAACCCCAAAAACAGAATCATTATAGAATTGTGATATATCTAGATTCTACCGAAAAGTCTAATTTTTGGAAACTTTAAAAAAAGAATAGTAAGGTAGATAAATCATCAAACCATACACAAAAATCCACATTCCAGCCTGTAACAAACTAAGTAGTCCACCAACTGTCGTTTCAGCAAATACTCCAACAATACCAAAAATAAGAAATGCTTTCTCGGGAGATGGTTTATACTTTTTTAAATATAAACCAAAAACTATAAACAGAGGAACAAGTGCTACTAAACTATGTTTAAATATAACTTCAAAATAATTAGTAGATGCTGTTAATGCAGATACTCCTGTATTTAAATAAAAATAATAATTTATTCCTGTAGCTATACCTTCTTCAACCAGAACAAAAATACTTGAGAACAATACGAATTTCAGTAAAAATTTCAATTTTATATTATTAAAAAATCGAGAAAAATTATCACGATAAAAGTGCATTAGATATCCACAAACTACTATCCAGAATAAAATTAAAGACCAAAGCATCTTTACCGCGACAAACTCTTCATTCCTACCAAACACAAAAAAAGTTAGTAAAACTTGAAATAAAATTCCATAAATTCCTAAAAAAACCAGATATTTTTTCATGGTGTGTAAGCACCTAATTTATTTCGTATGCAAATGAAGATATATATCTTCCAGTGCCTTTATAGCATCACCTGCGGCGATGTTGTTTTGATGATAGGGACCATCTGTTGAATCTCCAGCGGCCCAGAGACCGTCCACTTCTGTTTTTTGAGTTTTAGAATCAACTGGAATCTGTCCGTATTGATTTAATTTTATTAAATCTTTTACAAAATCAGTATTAGGGATCAGGCCTATTTCAACAAAAATTCCTGTCACCATCATTTCTTTTCCTACACCATTTTCTTCATAAATAAATTTGTCAACAAATTTGTCACCTTTAATCTCTTTAGGTACGGCATTTTTGATAGCTTTCATCTTTGGGTTAGAGAGCACTTTATCTATTATGACCGGATCAGCTCTAAACTTTTCACTTCTGTTAAAAAGAGTGACTGACTTGGTGTAAGCCAGTAGTTGAGCTGCTGTCTCGAAAGCTGCATTACCACCACCTATGACCGCCACATCTTGTCCGCTGAAGAGCGGTCCGTCGCAAGAAGCGCAGTAGCTGATACCCCTATTTTCAAACTCTTTGGCACCGGGTATTTCTAATTTTCTCCTAGTACTTCCAGTGGTGACTAATACTATTTTAGCTGTATATGCTTCGGTTTTATTTATCTGAATCTCGAAATCGTTTAAGGTCTTTACAATTTTCTCTACCCTTATACCGGTTTTTATGTTCACCGAATCGTTGGCATAAGCTCTCAAATGGTCTTCGAGCAGTTTTCCAAAATCTGGACCAGAAATCTTTTTGGTACCAATCCAGTTTTCTATACCTACAGATTCTGTACTTTGTCCACCGAAAGATTCTGTAATAAATACAGTTTTCAATTTTTTACGAGCGGCATATATACCTGCAGCAACTCCGGCGGGTCCACCACCAATTATGGCTAAATCATACATAAGTACATAGTAAACAGTAGGTGGTAAATAGTAAAGACAAGAAAAATATGAACGCTATCTTCTAACTACTATTTACTTTAACTTACTACGTCTGAGAAATGACGGCACAGCACTCCAGTCATCCTCATTATCTTCTACTGTCGAGGTAGCTTGTTTGGTCTCAACCCTCTTTTCTTCTACTGGAGCTTTTGGAGTTTCTTTAGGAGGTGGAGGAGCTACGGTATTAAATATCTTACCTTTGTTTCTATCTTCTTCGTTTCCAAATGCTTGGAAGAGGGAAGATGAACTTTTCTTTTGGAAATTGTCAGGGAAGTTGGAAGCAATAACTGTAATCTTAACTTCGCCTTTCTTAAGTTTCTCATCGCGGACTGTACCGAATATAATTTTGGCATTTGGGTCGACAGATTCGGTGATAACTTTAGCGGCATCTTGTATTTCAAACATAGTCAAATCATCTCCTCCAGCTATGGAGAAGAGTACACCCTTGGCGCCGTTTATAGAAATCTCAAGGAGAGGAGAAGAAATGGCGGCTCTTGCTGCATCTTCAGCGCGAGTGTCTCCGGTACCAGTACCAATGCCCATAAGAGCAGCTCCCGCATCTTCCATAACTGAGCGTATATCTGCGAAGTCTATGTTTATGATACCCGGTGTAGTGATAAGGTCTGAAATGCCTTCAACGGCTTCTTTTAAAATATTGTCGCAAATGGCAAAAGCATTTTTAGCAGTGATATTTTTTTCAATAGTTTGGAGTAGTCGGTCGTTTGGTATGATAATCAGGGCATCGACAGCTTGCTTGAGTTCTTCAATAGCGACTTCCGCTATTTTCATTCTCTGCTGTCCCTCAAAGAAGAATGGTTTAGTTACTACAGCCACAGTCAGACATCCGTTTTCTTTAGCGGTGCGAGCTACCACTGGTGCGGCACCAGAAGCTGTACCACCTCCCATACCAGCCGCGATAAAGATCATATCAGCACCTTTTATAGCTTCTTGAATTTCTTCTTTAGTCTCTTCGACAGCACGTCTACCGAGTTCTGGATTCATACCAGTACCTAGTCCGCGAGTCAGGTTTTTGCCTATATGGATTTTCTTCTTGGCAAGTGAGTGATGAAGGTCTTGAGCATCCGTGTTTACTGCGATAAAATCTACTCCCTTAACCTTTGAATTAATCATATGGTTAACCGTATTTTTACCAGAACCACCCACTCCAATGACCTTGATTCTAGCGAAAGATTCTACTTCTGGTTTAATTTGTGGCATGCTCTTTAATTATTTTTAGATGGGCATATCTTATCAAAGGAGAGAGAAAAGAAAAGCCGTTGACTAAAAGTGGCGCGTGTTGCATAGAAAAACAAGTTTTTCTATGCAACTTAAAAGGTTAAGGTAAGAATTGAGAAATCCAACGCAAGAACATTTTTCCCCATCGCCTGCCACTATCTGAAAAGATGGAACCGTTCCTGATACCTATAGAACGCTGTTCGTTATCTGCATTGAAGCCTACTATGGAGAGACCGCATGCCACTGCCCATGCCTGGTCTTTGATTTTTCCTTCTGTGGTGGTGCTGAAATAAATTTCAGCGATTTGAGAAGGAAGTTTGAGAGAATTTTCCGCAGCGCTTTTAAGATCATAGATATTAGCACTACCTCCTGTCATTATGATACCTGCTGGTAAGAGAGCATCGCGCCCGATTGATTTCAAATGTGTTTTTATGAGATTGAAACATTCTTCAAGTTGTTTAGATATAGTCTCTTCAAGTTTCTTTTTGGAATAAGCCATCCTTTTTTCGGTATTTACCTTGAGAGATTCTGCTTCTTCTAGTGAGACTTTTATACCTAGAGCTATGTTGTTTGTAATATCGTTGCCACCGATAGGAAATACTTCTAAAGAAGTCAGATTGTTGTTTTCAAAAACTACTATAGACAACGTTTCTGCACCAATGTCGACCAAGAGACACCCAACTCTCTTTTGTTTTTTAGATAAAGTGACGAAACTGGCAGCCACAGGTGCCGCCACTACATCTATAACTTCTACACCAGCTTCTTCTACTGTGTTTATGAGGTCAGATAAATGATGTTCAAAACAAGTTATAAAAAGTGCTTTGACCTCGAGTTTTTGGGCTTTAAGTCCGAGTGCTTGACCCCAAACTATTTTACCGTCAATCTTATATTCTATAGGGACAGTGTTTATTATTCTTTTGTTTATTAAAGTTGCTTTCGGTATAGCGGCTTCACTTGCTTCAAGTGCTGTATTTAAATCTCTTTCAGTAATTTCTAGATCAGCTTTTGATATAGCTGCAGAACCGCTTGATACCACGCTACCGAGCCCAATCCCTCCGAAAGAGACGTATGCGCGTTTAATTTTTACACCAGCCACCTTTTCTGCCCGATTGACGGCTGATTTAACACTTTTTGCTGCCTCGTCTGTATTGGTGATATAACCCCTACACACACCTTTCGATTCGCTGGAACTTGTGCCAATGATTTTTGGTACGACGCGTCCATGCTCGAGGATGCCCTCGGCGACAATTACCTTCACAAGGGAAGTTCCTATGTCAATGCCGACTACTATTTGACGTGCCATGTAATAATTTTTTTTCCGCTTTCTCCATTGTAGCTCCGTGTCGCATTCCTTTCAAATGCAGAAGACCGTGTATAAATAGGTATTTAACAAATTTTTCAAATGTCATGCCAAACTTGCGAGCTTCACTCTTTGCGGTTACTAGGTCGATAAAAATTTCTCCACTACCTGTACAGTCAGAAGATTTTTTAGATAAAGGAAAACTTAACACATTAGTCGGTTTGTTTTTGCCTCTATAAGTCGTATTGAGTTTACGGGAGTAGGTGTCGTCTATGAAAACTAATGAAAGTTCATAGTCCTGAGAGAGGACAGAGTTCTTGAGATCGGTAAATGGTATAGAAAACGTGTCCCGCTTCGTCCTGTCCTTGGCGGACTGTGGCGAGGAGATGGAGTGCTTCATCTTAACGACGACGAGTAAATTTACTTACCTCATTAATCTTACCCAGTTTAATAAGTTCAGCAGTAACCTCCTTTTTCTTCAAATAGGTGATAGTTTTAGCTCGTCTAGTGTTTTTAGAGGGAAATCTCTGGGAATAACGTTTAGAACGAACAATAGGTAAAACTCCGGCTGATTGGACGCGTTTAGTAAAGCGTCTAAGTACGCTTAAGTTGTTTTCGTTTGCCCCTTTCGTAACCTCTATATTGACCATGGATTGCATTGCGTCTGATACTCTAACACAAGAGAGTCTTGGAGACAATAGATTATTAGGTTAAAGGGTAATGTGTTTAAGATAGTAAGGCAAGTCACTGACACTGACCGTGTCTTGAGCGCGAGTGGCAATGTTTCTTATAGTAGCTGTATTATCGATAGCTTCTTTCTGACCAATAATGATGATGTAAGAGACGCGCAGGTTCTCTGCATTAGAAAGTTGGGTTGTAATCTTATCTTTGCCTAAAAAGTGGTGGACAGGTATCCGGTGTAGACGCAGAAGCTCTATAAGAGAAAGTGTTTTTATCTTAGCTTCTCGACCGAGTTGGATTAAATAAAATTTCGGTCTGGGAAGTTCTTTATAAACTCGTTCCACTCTAATCTTAGGAGTAGAAAAGATATTAACTCCTGCCATAGGAATTTCTTTTCTTAAACCAAGATATCTGCACAGTCTCGAATAACGATAACCGATGGCTAAAGTGTCTTTGTTTTCATCTTCTACACTTTTTATAGCGAAGATTGTGTGGGAAGTGTGGTTTCTATCGCCAACAAGTTCTGGTAGTAGACTGAACTCTATACCCAAAGCTTCTATATATTCGAGCACTTCTTTAAAATGAGCACGGCTCTGTGGAGAAAGGAAGGTTATAGATGAGGGCGCCATCTCGCGCAAACGCATAATTTCCGGTTGTTCTAATTTAAATATATTAAAAACATTTTCTTTTATACCCTGTTTTAATTCATCGGATAATTCTATGTCAAATTTCCGTATAAAACTTGCAAGCTCTCGCTCATAAGCATGTATAGATTCTCTGTCACCTATGCAATTTATATAAACCTTCAGATTTTTATAACCTTCTTCTGAGAGGATGGAGAGAGTTGATTGTATAAGAGTGGCTTCTACGATGCCAGAAGATGAACCAATCAAATGTAAGGCGTGACTACCAAACTTTTTTCTTATAACAGGTTTCTTATAAACTACAGCTACTGGCTGTGCTTTGAAAGCAGAATTCTGTTCAAAGTATGTACGCATGATGGCCATTTTTTCCACAGCATCATAATGCGGATGGTCTTCGCATTCTTTAGTCAGTTCAAAATCCTTCTCTATAATTTTTGGAGCTTTAATAGGAAGAAAACCGAAGTAAGTTGCTACCACGAGAGCTTTATCGAATTCATGCAACTCCATTGTCGGCCATGTATTTTGTTTTAACATTCTAGTACTCGTTACTTGTTTCTCCATCATAATCGGAGTAATCACCGGGAAATATAGAGGGCGGGAAAAAACGTATGATAGGTCTGCCGATTATGTTTTCTTTTGGCACAGACCCCCATATTCTCGAATCAGCGCTTGAAGAACGATTATCTCCTAAGACAAAATATTCATCTGTACCAAGTGTGTAATTAAAGTCTTCATCCTTTTTTAACTTGATATATGGTTCATCAAGTAAGATACCGTTGGGATATTGCGAGTTTATGATAGTTACTTTTCCGCTAGAGATTAAGACTGTTTCGTTTGGTAGACCTATGACTCGCTTTATAAATGATTTACTAGGATTTTCTGGGTATTTAAAGATGAGTATAGAACCGCGTTCTGGAGTTTTGAAGTGGTAAGTGATCTCATCAACAATGAGATAATTCCCAGTCTCGAATGTCGGATCCATTGAAGCACCATCCACTATGAATGGTTGAGCTATGTAGAAACGAAACGGGATAACTATAGCAAGGGAAATAAAAACTATTTTTATGAGTTCTTTCCAAAAATTCAGAAAATTTGTATTTTGTCGGTTTGATGATTGGGGAGTATTATGTGTATCTCGAGAAGGATCCATAATTTATTAAGAGATTGTATTATTTAAATTGATTTGACACAATAGCCGTATGTATATCATCGTAGGTTTAGGTAATCCCGGTGTCGAATACTCGCGTACTAGACACAACACAGGTCGGATGGCAACCGAGTTTATGTCGGGGAAGGTTTCTGGTATTAAAATTATTACACCCGATACTTTCATGAACAAAACTGGTGTTGCAGTAGTTAAGGTGGTCAAGTCGAAAAAGGCTGCCGAGAATCTCATTGTTTTATACGATGACCTCGATTTGCCCCTAGGTACTCTCAAAATCTCTTATAACCGCAGTTCAGGAGGACATAAAGGTCTAGAATCTATAATAAAGGCTCTAAAAACTCGCGAATTTATAAGAATTCGCATAGGGATAGGCAAGAAAGGTGATGTCGAGAAGCATATTCTAGGTGAATTCAAAAAACCTGAACTAGAGACGCTTAAAAAAGTCTTCAAATGTACAAGTGAGGCAGTTCAAATGATTGTGGAAGATGGTCTAGAAAGGGCTATGAATAAATTTAATCAATAAGATGCTTACCGACCCTACCGTCGAAACTACAAAAGTTCAAGTCTATTGAGAGAATATGAGAAAATCAAAGAAGAAGCTAAAGATCTAACCTATAAAGAATATCAAACTAAAAAATACGAGTTTTACAATCGTATTCTTGGTCTTTAAAGAAGTATTGTCAAACACCGGGTGTTTGACATAATTGAGATATGAGAAGAATCAGGTTAGCTTCAGGTGAGTACTATCACCTATATAATAGGGGAGTAAGTAAGCAAGTTATTTTTCACAACATCGCAGACTATAATAGATTTCTTTTCCTAATTCTTTATTTTCAGTCCGAGGCTAACTTTCCTCAAATTGGTAGATTGGTAAAAGACTTTGTCCAACACCGGGTGTTGGACATTGCAGAAGAAGTTATAAAGAGACGAATAGTAGAATTAACTACTTTTTGTATCATGCCAAACCATTTTCATCTCATTATTAAGGAATTAAAGGAGGGTGGTATTTCGACCTACATGCAAAGAGTACTTAACGCTTACGCTAAATATTACAATACTAAATACACTAAATCTGGACATGTCTTTCAGGGTCCTTATGGGGCGGTATACATAGAAGATGATCGGCAGCTTTTGTATTTATCAGCTTATATCCATAGGAATTCCAGAGAAATTTCAAAGTGGTTTAATAGGGAAGATCAATATCCTTGGTCTAGCTATCAAGATTTTGTAGAGGAAAATAGATGGAGGAACCTACTCTTACCGCAAATTATTCTTGAACAATTCAAGAATAAAGATAAATATCGAGAATTTATCAAGACAAGCACAGCCAAATTTCACGAAGAAGAATTAGATTATCTAAGTCACTAGTGATGTCCAACACCCGGTGTTGGACATCTAGATGCTGTCGCTTCTATAGTAGAAGACGGACTGGCTAGCGCTATGAATAAGTTTAATTAATTTAATTAAACTTATTCTTTTTTACTTTTGTCTACGAAAGAGAGTGCCATTTTCTGTTCCTTGGGGTCGAAGAGAGTTATTTTGAAAGGATAAGTTTTCCCCATTTCTAGTTTTTCACGGAGTTTTTCTTCAGAACCAAACTCGGAGATATGTACTAGTCCAGCCACACCTTCTTCTATAGAAGCGAGGGCACCGTGTTTATTGAATTTGATTATCACACCTTCAACTACAGAATCTTTCTTGTATTTCTTTTCGGCTTCTCTCCAAGGATTTTCTTTCAGAGCTTTAATAGAGAGGGAAATCTTGTCGTCTTTTATCTCAATGATTTTTACTCGTACCTTTTCTCCTATTTTGAACATGGCTTTAGGATTTTCTACAAGACCCCAGTCTATTTCTGAAATATGAACCAGACCTTCAAGACCTTCTTCAAGTTTGATAAAGATGCCGAAGTCGACAAGGCCGGTAACTTCGCCTGTCAATTCATCGCCTAGGGCATAACGGGCTACAATGTTTTCTTTGTCTTTTGTTTCTGGATTTTTTTCTGAGAATATAAGCTTGCCTTCTTTTGGACTTGCGCCAATGATAGTAACTGAAAGTTTTTCTCCTATAAGTTTTTTGAGTTCGTCTAGAATCTTATCTTTATCTCCGTCTGAAATGCGCGGATAGTGTTCAGGTTTAAGTTGTGATGCCGGTAAGAAACCGGTTAGACCCTGCCAGTTGATAATCAGACCGCCCTTGTTGGCATCTATGATAGCCAGTTCAAAGACACGTTTCTCGCGTATGGCTTCTTCAGCTTCACTCCAGATTATGGCTTGTCGGGCTTCTCTTAGTGATATTTCTATATAACCGTCTTTGCCACCAATACCAACAACTTTACCCGCGACTGTGTCTCCGACATTTATCTTTTTTATAATATCCCGAGTATAAATAAACTCTCGACCGTAAATGATGCCGGTACCAAAAGGAGGCAGGTCAATGTAAACCGCGCCTTTATCAATACTTATAACGGGACCTTCCACCAAATCGTCTATCGACGGTGGGGTAGGAATGCTTTCAAGTAATTTTTCGTCCATTTTAGATGCCGTTTCCGGTCCTCGGGGTTCATCAGTGAGTGCCAGACCCTACCCGCCTTCGCATAAAGCTTCGGCGTGGCGACGAGGGATAACAAAAACGGGGGCTAGTAAAGAACTGGTTTATAGTATCAAAATATAAAAAATTTACAAATATGAAAATTAAGGCAGAAAATGCTGGTAAAAGTAGTTGTTTTATGCTAAAATTAGACAAATGATAGTCAGTTATCACGGAATAGAATGCTTCAAAATCTCCCAAGGAGATATCACTTTGGCTATTAATCCGGTATCCAAAGATTCAAAATCTAAGAAGCCAACAAGATTTGGCGCTGATATTACACTTATTACTACCAATCATCCCGATATGAATGGTCGGGATCAAACTTCTCGCGGTGATAAAGAATCATTTGTCATAGATGGTCCTGGTGAGTATGAGATTAAGGATATTTTTATAAAAGGTTTTCTGTCAGAAGGAGTGGCTAAGAAAATAAATACTATTTATCTTATTTCTTTTGAAGGAATGAACCTCTGTTTTCTAGGAGCGCTTGCCAATTCGGAACTTTCAGACAAAATACTTGAAGCTATAGAAGATATAGATATCCTCTTTGTACCAATAGGGGGCGATGATATCCTAGATCCTGCCGCCGCTTACAAACTGTCTGTATCATTAGAACCAAGCGTTATCATTCCTATGCATTACACAGCAGAGACTTTGAAACAATTTATAAAAGAAGGTGGGGAAGTCAAAGTGGAATCATTAGATAAATTTGTAGTAAAGAAGAAAGATCTTGAAGGTAAAGAAGGAGAGATAGTAGTACTTAAAGAAGAATAAACTATCAATATGATATGAGACGATACTTAGCTACACTTCATAATAAACCTGAATCTCACAAGAAACGTTTTGCGTTTATTTCGGCAAGCGTTGTCACTCTTTTTATTATTGGAATATGGTCTCTCACTATTTTTGGAGTAGAAGAAGAGTTGTCATATAATACTCGTTTTAATGATGCGAAAAAACAGGAAGTAAGTCCATTTCAGTCATTACGTATGAATTTGGGAACTAGTTTTGAATCCTTGAAAGGCGATTTCCAAGGGGTTATAGATGATTTAGATTCATTGGAGTCTAAAATAGAATACCAGACTTATGAACAATAAAGATAACAAAGAACAAAATCCTGTTTTCGGAGCCGGTGAAAGTCGAGTGGTCGCTCGTCCTATCACAAGTGAAATGAAGGAGTCGTTTATCGACTATGCTATGTCTGTTATCACGGATCGCGCTTTACCTGATGTGCGCGACGGTCTCAAGCCGGTACATCGTCGGATTCTTTATTCAATGAATGAGATTGGTTTAAACGCTGGTGCTAAAACTAAAAAGTCTGCAACTATTGTCGGAGATGTTTTAGGTAAATATCATCCGCACGGCGATACTTCTGTTTATGAAGCCATGGTCAAGATGGCGCAAGATTTCTCTATGCGTTATCCCTTGGTCATCGGCCAAGGAAACTTCGGTTCTATAGATGGTGATGGTGCCGCCGCTTACCGATATACAGAAGCAAAAATGTCTCGCATTGCCGGCGAGATGCTCAAAGATATTGAAAAAGATACTGTTGATTTTCGTCCTAATTATGATGGCACCAAGTCTGAACCGATAGTCTTGCCTTCAGTCGCGCCAAATTTACTTCTCAATGGCACATTGGGTATTGCTGTGGGTATGGCCACTAGTATTCCTCCTCACAATCTGAAAGAAGTGGTAGATGCCATAGTATATCTAGCTGGCAATGGCAAAGCCACTACCGAAGATTTATTGGAGTTTATAAAGGGACCAGATTTCCCTACTGGTGGAATTATTTTTAATGAGAAAGATATACATCATGCTTACGCCACTGGTCGTGGACCGATAGTGGCACGGGGGGTGGCAGAGATAACTGAAAGTAAGGCAGGTCAATTCCAGATCATCATTACCGCTATACCTTACAAAGTGAATAAATCTGATTTGATTACAAAAATTGCCGATCTTGTACGTGAAAAGAAAATTGAAGGCATTAAAGGTCTACGCGATGAATCTGCTAAAGATATTCGCATAGCTATAGATCTCAAGAACGGAAGCCAACCACAAAAGATTCTGAATTCTTTATATAAACACACTCAACTTGAAGATACTTTCCATTTAAATCTAGTGGCTCTTGTCGATGGTGTACCACAGACTCTCTCTCTTAAGAGTATGTTGGTAGAGTTTCTTAAACATCGGGAAACTGTGGTCAAACGTCGTACAGCTTTCGACCTAGCGCGAGCACAAGAGAGGGAGCATATCCTCATCGGTCTGAAGCAGGCTCTGGATCATATAGATATGATCATCAAACTGATCCGCGCCGCCAAAACTGTAGATGATGCTAGAAGTGAGCTGATAAAGAAGTTTAAGTTCTCAGAAATCCAAGCCAACGCTATTTTGGAAATGCGACTGCAGAAACTTGCCGGTCTGGAAAGGCAGAAGGTGGAAGATGAACTTAAAGAAATACAGATTTTTATAAAAGAAATGAAAGAGCTACTTGCCTCACCGGCTAAGATATTGAAAGTGGTTAAGGATGAACTTGAAAGTCTAAAGGAGAAATACGGCGATGATCGTCGGACTAAAGTGATTAAAGGCGAGGTTAAGATTCTTTCTGTTGAAGATCTAGTGGCAGAAGAAGAAAACGCATTAGTGCTCACTTCCGGAGGGTACATTAAACGCACTAACCCCGATGAATATAAACGCCAGAAGCGCGGTGGCGTAGGAGTAGTCGATTTAGATACTAAAGAAGAAGATTTTGTAACCAACTTCTTGACGGCCAGTACTCATGCCGACCTTCTCTTCTTTACTGATAGAGGTAAGGCTTATCAGATAAAGATGTATGACATTCCGGAAGGTCGTCGGGCTACTCGAGGCAAGTCTGTCATGAACTTTATATCACTTTCTGATGACGAGAAGGTTACTTCCATCCTAGCTATGCCTAAAGATATTAAAAATATCAAAGGTTCACTCTTCATGGTCACCGAGTGTGGTACAGCTAAGAAAGTTTCTGCCAAAAGTTTTACCGACGTGCGTTCATCAGGCATTATTGCTATCAAGTTGGCGCCGAAAGATAAATTGAAATCAGTAGAATTAGTTGATAAGGGCGATGATGTCTCCATTGTGACACAAGACGGCCAATCTATACGATTTAAAGAGTCGAGTATCCGTGAAATGGGTCGCAGTGCCGGTGGAGTCAGGGGTATTAAACTTGCTAAAGGTGACGCTGTTGTAGGTGCTCATGTCATAAAAACGGAATGGAAGGACGGACATCTTTTGGTTATTTCCGCTAATGGTTATGGCAAACGCACCAAACTCTCTGAATACAAAGTACAAGGCAGGGGAGGTTCCGGAATATTGACTTCAAAGATGACAACTAAAACTGGTGTAGTGATCACCTCACAAGTAGTGACAGATGAAGAAGAAGAAGTAATAGCCATCTCGAAAAAAAGTCAGGTAGTGCGAATAGATATTAAAGAGATTCCCGTACTCGGCCGCCAGACTCAAGGTGTTCGTATTATGAAGCTTCGGGAAGGTGATTCACTTGCTTCACTTATCTGTCTGTAGAGTTATTCATTGTTAGTTTTTAGTTGTTTGTTAAACTTAATATATGTCAAATTTTCAGATAATTCTGCTTGTTTTATTTGGAGTATTTATAGTTGTAGCTGTGGCTGCGTTCTCTCTTTATCGGGGTTCGAGCGCTACCGATGTAAAAATAGTCGTTTGGGGTGATATTTCTTCTTTTGATTTCGAACATCTTTTAAGTATTCCAGTTTTCAGTCAAGATCAAACTGTTTCTGTCGCGTACGTGGAAAAATCATCCAATACTATAGAATCAGAATTTACTGAAGCTTTAGCGCAGGGAATTGGTCCGGATCTTATTATCCTGACTCAAGATAAGTTTTTGAAAGAGAAGCCGAAACTTGTTCCTATTCCTTATGAAAGTATTAGCGAACGGGATTTCAAGAACACGTTTATAGAAGAAGGAGAATTGTTTTTAGGTGAGGATGGTATATACGCCTTACCTTTGTCTATTGATCCTTTAGTGCTCTACTACAATAGAGACCTACTTTCAAATGCAGGCCAAGCTCGACCTATAATGTATTGGGATGAGATATATGCCGCCGCTCTTAATCTTTCAAAGAAAGATGCTGCCGGCAACTTAGTATCTTCTGTTTTAGCTCTAGGAGAAGCGCGCAATATCCCTCACGCTAAGGATATTCTCTCACTTCTTCTACTGCAAGCTGGAACACCTATCACGGAATTTTCCGGTTCTACGTTACGCTCGCAACTTATAAATAATTTCAATCTACCTATATCGCCTAGCCAAGCTGCGTTTGATTTCTATACTCAATTTTCAAATCAGACAAAAGCTTTCTATAGCTGGAATCGCTCGCTTATTGATGCTCAGACCCACTTCACTTCAGGTGACAGTGCTTACTATCTGGGTTTTGCTTCTGAACTCAAAGCTCTGCGCAACAAAAATCCCACTCTTAATTTCAGCGTTTCGCTAGTACCACAGTCCAGAGTTTCTGGGAAGATTATAACTTTCGGTAGTTTACGAGGAGTGGCTATATCTCGAGGGTCGCGCAATACCGCAGCTGCACTTACTGTGGCTACCAAACTTGTCTCCAAGGAAGTAGCTCTCTTTCTCTCACAAGAATTACTTTTACCGCCGGCACGACGCGATCTCTTATCACAAAAGCCGACTGATACTGCTA
Source organism: Candidatus Zambryskibacteria bacterium RIFCSPLOWO2_02_FULL_39_14 (assembly GCA_001824135.1). Classification (GTDB taxonomy): domain Bacteria; phylum Patescibacteriota; class Minisyncoccia; order Phycocordibacterales; family Zambryskibacteraceae; genus UBA5004. The sequence continues at coordinate 14,631 of MHWM01000023.1, forward strand.
TGTCTGTCTTTTACAATGCAGCACTTCAATCGAGAGGCTGGCTTGATCCGGATACTCTTGCGACTAACATAATATTTCGTGAGGCGATAGAATCTATAACCAGTGGACGCGCTCGTACTGTCGAGGCCATTAATAAAGCTGATAGGGAAATCGAAGCGTTAATTAAATGAAAAGATTAATGACTAATAAACAACAATCGACTATAAGGATTAGATTTTTTATTTTGTTGTTTATTTTAGGCAGTTGGTTGTTGGTAGGTACACAGAGTGTGTATGCACAGGATTTCAATTTAATTGTTTGTGGTACAGATGCATTAGGAGAATGTACTTTAAGTGATCTAGTAACGCTTCTCCAAAGACTTATAAATGCTCTTATCATTATCTCCACATTTTTAGCTACAATCGCTTTTGCTTATGCGGGCTTCCTGCTTCTGACATCTGGTGGTAATGAAGGGTCAAAAACTAAAGCCAAAGACATTTTTATAAAAGTTCTTATGGGTTACCTGTGGATACTCGGTGCTTGGCTTATAGTTTACACTATAAGCAGTGTTCTGCTTCGACCTGGTTTCTCTTTAATAAGTGCATTATGATAATAATCAGATGATGCTTACTTTTAAAAATATAAAAAAAATATCTGCCACCCTCTTATTTTTCTTAGCCTTGTTTATTATCTTAACCACTACAGCATATGCCCAAGGCGGTACTATCTGCGGTTCAACTATATGTCTACCCAATCCTTTCCGAGGTGGTAGTTCACTCTTCGCCTTACTTAGATCTGTTATAAATGACATTGTCTTACCTATAGGTGGAGTACTAGCGGTACTCTCATTTATCTACTCAGGGTTTCTCTACGTTACAGCTCAAGGTGATGAAACTAAAATTAAAACTGCCCATGAGGCTCTATTTGATACATCTGTAGGGACTGCGGTACTTCTTGGCTCTTGGGTACTTGCTAATGTTATATGCCAGACTATCGGAGGACTTGGCGGTCCTATATGTCCAACGCCGTAAATATTTATGCCACCAAATAATTTAAGAGAACTTGTAAGTATATTTATTGATCTTATACAAGTAGCTTTACCTGTTGTAGTAGGTTTTGCACTCATTGCGTTTTTCTGGGGTTTGGCCAAGTTTATTTTCCGTGTAGGTGGTGATGAAAAAGCGGTTGAAGAAGGTAAAAATCTTATGATTTGGGGGGTTATCGCTCTTTTTGTAATGATTTCAATCTGGGGGATAATAGCTTTTGTATATAGGGATATTGGATTCAGTCGACCGTTTGGAATACCATTCTTGCCTTCATAGAAAACATAAT
>MHWM01000023.1:15975-17717 GCA_001824135.1 Candidatus Zambryskibacteria bacterium RIFCSPLOWO2_02_FULL_39_14
AATTTTCTCCCTTTTTCCATTTATAGTTTCTGCTCAAAGTAATGGAATAAGAGGTCTTATCCGAGACACAGGTTTTCTTATAACCCTACTGATTCCTGTTGTAGTTGGTTTTGCCCTCCTGTCTTTTTTCTGGGGTTTAGTTAAGTTTATTTTCCATGTGGGTGGAGATGAAAAAGCGGTTGAAGAAGGTAAAAGAATTATGCTCTGGGGTATTGGTGCATTATTCGTTATGTTATCAATTTGGGGACTAGTCTCTTTTTTAAGAAGTAACTTGGGCATACCGGGAGCCACTCTTTGATACCCAGATATCAAGATATATAGTGGATAAGATAGTTGCCTTATGTATGTCTTATTGTACTATTAATGAATACCGTGTAGGTATATTAAAAATAATATAAAAGTTAGTTAAATAAATGAAAAAAATTATTATTGCCGTATTGGCACTTACTCCTATATTTGCCTTTGCTCAGAACCTCGATAACATAGGGCAACTTATCGCATCTATTGGAGGTATAGTGCAAATTGCCTTACCTATTGTTGTCGGTCTTGCTTTACTCGCATTTTTCTGGGGTCTGGTCAAATTTATCTTTGCTCAAGGTAATGAAGAGGCTAAGGTAGAAGCTAAGAAAATAATGCTCTGGGGTCTTGTAGCTATGTTCGTAATGGTTGCTGTGTGGGGTCTTGTCCGTTTCATTGGAGAGGCTCTGGGAGTTAACCAAGAAGAAAATCCTATTGCAGTTCCAACTGTTCCAGGTTTGTAGTATTTAAAAGATGGATATTTCCCAGTTTCTAAATGGTATCAATCGGCTCATATTGAACCCTTTGATTCTCTTGGCTTTCGCCGTTGCACTAATAGTTTTTTTCTGGGGGATATTTCAATTCATCGCTTCACAGACGGCTGATACGCAACGTGATGAAGGTAAGAGGAAGATATTCTGGGGACTCTTCGGCATGTTTATTATGATTTCTGCTTTTGGCTTAATCCGACTGATACTTAGTACTTTCGGAATATCCGGACCGGCTTATCTAGGTTTCTAAGTTCCGTTTTCTAGTATGAAGAAGCGCCCATGACCTTTCGGTCGTGGGCGCTTTCGGTATTACCCTGTCTTAGAAGGCACGATGTTGATGACCGCGGAGTCGGCATCAAGGACGCGGAATCTAACCCCTGGCGATAGCCGTGACGACACATCCTTGGATTCCACCCCACGGAAGGTTGTGATCTTGCCGTCTGAGGTCATCACTTGATAGGTGACAAGAGATTTCGGCATCCAGTCCACTCGAGTTTCTCCTCGAGTGGGGAAAGGAATGTTCTCCGTCCACTCTCGTCTCATGGTTACTTCGAATCCTTTGAGAGGTTTGTGGCCACGAGCCAGTATTCTCAGTACTGGTCCCCAGCATCCTTTTGAACGCTGGTCGGCTTCCCAATGTTGCGTACCGGACTCTTGGTAGAGGTGCCGAGCGTAACCTTCGTTTCCCTCTTCCGTCCGGATGTCGAAGCCCAGACTCTCAGCTCTCTTTTCGTGAAGTGAAGCCATGATCTGATACTTGCCGATGGCCGACGATTCGGGGTTCCGTATGAGGTTCCCATCTTCGTCGAACTGTCGTCCACCCGACTCGCATTGGGCGATGACGGGGAGAGCGACGTCGGCAGAGAGGTTCGAGATTGATCTAGCAGAACCTCTCCGTGTTACGTCAGTTGCCGCTGCCACTGTCGAGGGTCTGTCTGATGGTTTGGTGAAGTA
>MHWM01000023.1:17751-18369 GCA_001824135.1 Candidatus Zambryskibacteria bacterium RIFCSPLOWO2_02_FULL_39_14
TCGCAATGATAGCCATGAGAGCCATCATCGTGACGTATCCCCAGTTGATTTTCCATGGTCGTGACTTGACGGTCTTGATGACGATGAACGCCATGCCGACTATTGCTGTGATGGCGAGCGCGTACCAGCCGATTATTCTCCAGCTGATCTCATTGAATGTAGCAGTAATATTGTTTGCCATCTCTCCAAACATGAATCTGGAGAGAAGGTAAAGAATACCGGTCGCCATACCACCAAAGATAAGATAAAGCACTGTTTCTGCTCTTCCTACCCTTGTCCATATCCAATGAGCAAGTTCTCGCTTCTCACTTCTTGTCTGTTTCCGACAGTATTCTCTCCATTCATTCACTGAGTATCTCCAAAGGAGAAGTTTGATTCTGATGGATCGAAATCCCTTTTTCAGTATACTTCGCATACCAGATACCCTCTTTTCTTTGGGGGATTCATCAAAAGGTATATTCACCTCACAATGTTCAAGTTGTCTTTTATAATTATAGCATATTTAAATCACTATTGTCAATTTTTTCGTAGCACATTCAACTTCCAAGTGCAACACTAAGGGCTTCTAATGGGCTCAGCCAGCCGAGCCGTTTGCGCGGTCTGGTGTTGAGCAAATAC
>MHWM01000024.1:0-2626 GCA_001824135.1 Candidatus Zambryskibacteria bacterium RIFCSPLOWO2_02_FULL_39_14
TTGAGAGAGTATAAAGCGCGTTATGTTCCAGATTTTATTAGCGAAGTTTTTGTAAGCCTTCAGCTTATCGTTGGACAATCTGCTGTCAGAACCAGGACCGACTCCTACGATTAAAGCCATACGTAAAGCATCAGTACCATATTTATCAGTTATTGATACAGGATCTACGTTATCTCCTAGAGATTTACTAAGTTTTTCCCCCTTTTCATTTCTTACTAATCCATGCAGATAAACTGTCTTAAATGGTATTTCTCCCAAGAGAAATTCTGACATCAAGATCATGCGAGCTACCCAGAAAAATAAAATATCATAACCAGTCTCTAATACATCGGTTGGGTGATATGTTTCTAAATCCTTGGTCTTTTCCGGCCAGCCTAATGTGGAGAATGTCCAAAGACCTGAGGAAAACCAAGTATCTAAAGTATCAGAATCTTGTTCCCAGCCTGCTCCTTCTGGTTCATTAATACCCACATAAATCTCATTATCTCTATACCAAACGGGAATTCTGTGGCCATACCAAATCTGGCGCGATATATTCCAATCATGTAAATTATTTATCCAGTTGAAATACTCTTTTTCAAATCTTTCAGGAAGTATTTTAATCTGCCTGCTAGTTATAGTGTCACTCATCAGATCTTTAAGCGATTTTCCTCCACGATCTTTTATGGGTTTGTTTACATTTACGAACCATTGTAATTTAGGAAGTGGTTCTATAATACCGCCAGTACGTTCAGCTGTAGAAATATTCTGTTTGATGCTCTCTTCTTTAATAAGTAATTTATTTTCTTTCAGCCAATCTACTATCTTTTCGCGTGCTACAGTAGTCTTCTCTCCTTCTAGATCGGGAATTGGCAATTTTATTTTTGCGTATTCATTGATAACTTGGATAAATGGAAGTTTATGCCGTATAGCTATCTCTGCATCTATTTGGCTATGACTAGGAGTGACTCCCAGAGCTCCAGTGCCGAATTCCATATCTACTACATCATCAGCAATTATTTTTATCTCTAAATCTGCTCCAGCAAAATTTACCTTGTATATTTTATCTATAAATTTTTTATATCTCGGGTCACTAGGGTGAACAGCTACAGCTGTATCTCCCAGTTTAGTTTCTGGGCGAGTAGTTGAAATCGCGATAGGAAAGTCTTTCGAGTATTTAAAAGTGTAAAGTTTAGCATCTCTCTCTTCATATACAATTTCATCGTCAGAAATAGTAGTTTGACCTTTCGGATCCCAATTAATAATTCTATTTCCTCTATAAATCAGACCATTATCATACATATTTTTGAAAGCTGTTCTAACGGCAAAATTTCTTTTTTCATCAAAAGTGAAAGCTTCTCTGCTCCAATCTAGAGATGAACCCATTTTACTTATTTGCTGTTTTAGAGCTCCACGGTTTTTTGCAACAAATTTCTCAACTTTTTCTACAAAAGCTTCTCGGCCAATATCATAACGATTTTGCCCGCTTTCTTTTAAAAGAATTTTCTCTACTTTAGAATTGGTAGCTATAGCTGCATGATCTGTTCCCGGTAGCCAAAGAGTTTTAAATCCATCCATCCTTTTATAGCGGATTATAATATCTTGTATTACGGTCATAAGACTACCTCCTATGTGTAAAGTTCCCGTGGCATTGGGCGGAGGAAGTACTATAGAAAATGGTTTAGTATGTCTTTCAGGTAAGTTATCTGGATTAAAAAAACCACTTTTTTCCCAAAGTTTGTAGATACGATCCTCTGTCTCCTGTGGATTATACGGTTTGAGGAACTTCTCGTTCATCGCTAGTTAACAGTAACACGCTTAAGGCTGAAATATCAAATATTATAAAGGACATATTTCACATTAACTTTATATAAATTTAAGATTATTGTCCTTTAACTCCATTTCTCTTTTTATATGTGAGTTATTAAGGAATTTTATGGATTTTTTGAAAGACATAATTATTGTAAAAGACAAATAATCATAATATGTTGTAAATAAAGCATATTTTGTATAATCATTATTTAATTAAATTGTTGACTATAGTTTAATAAAAGCGTAGTTTGTTGAGATTGATATGAGAGATTTATCATCAAGAAATCTAATAATCCGTGTAAGTGTTGTATGTATCTTACTTGCCAATTTTTTTATATTTGCAACTACTGCAAATGCTAATCATGATGTGGATAATGGTGGTGTAGCACAAGATACTGGATGGATTAGCATATCTGCTTTTCAAGGTAATGTTTCTAAAGAATGTAATGGTGAACCAGCTGGAAGTGTTTGGGGTCAGAGTGGAAATAAAATTTGGCTTTCTGAAGTTGCTGTTCCAACCGGAACCTACACTATCGATATAATCGCTCATTACGGTTATTATCTGGATGATTGGCAAGCTCCTCAAACTAATGAAACAATGCGTATCTTTGGAAGTACTGATTCTAGATCTATTCCTGATTTAAACGGTAGTGGTGGGGGACGAAAAAATAAGGATGATTGTGAAGCTATTATTACAAATATTAGTACTTATGAAAATATTACCTCTACGCCGTTTAATTATGCAGGAGGGCAACTTACTTTCGAAGGTCTAGATAGTGACTCACAAAGTATTACAATTTATGCAGTTCGTCTCCATGGTAGGAGCACCCCACCT
>MHWM01000024.1:2775-6300 GCA_001824135.1 Candidatus Zambryskibacteria bacterium RIFCSPLOWO2_02_FULL_39_14
TCCACCACCTTCTCCTATTGCGACGATAATAGCCACGAAAATAATTTGTGACGATGAATCTGATCTTCCAAATTGGAGTGGTAAATCTGTAGATATAGGTCCTACCACAGCCCAAGATTATGTTTTGTCTAATCCTGATTGTAGACTTGAATCCGGCTGGGATTTCCAATGGGGAATTCGTGATGTCGTTGATCCCGGTGGTTCTTTTGTAGGAGTTGCCGCTAGTCCTTGGACAATCTTTGCTTCAAGTACTAATAATTATGGTCAGACTTCAGTAAATGTAAATTTGCCTGTACCGGGTAATCTTATTTGGGTCAGAGAGGTTTTAAAATCAGGATATCTTGTATTTTCTGGAGGTCCAGAAGTACTTCCAGGATCAAAAGTGTCTGCTGAAATGTATTGTCATAAGGATGTCTTAAATTACGATAACTACGATTTCATAGATAATCTTGAAAAAGATGAGGTCTATTATTGTGTTGCATTTAATGTATTAGTGGATAGTACTCCTCTTACTGTAGATATTAAGGTAAATGATTTAGACGGTCCTGTTACTATCAATAACGGTGATTCTTATATATACAGCTGGACTTCTACGGGAGCTACCTCATGTATTCTAATTTCATCTATAGGTAAAGAAGAGAAAAATTCTCAAGAAGTTCCCCTTCAGGGCACGGGAACTATTCCGCCAGGGCATGAGTGGTATCCAGCCACATCTACTCCTGCAACCTTAACTATCTCTTGTGGTAATTCTACCAACACAGCCACCGATGATGTACTTGTGCAGTTATCTACTGAAGGCGGCACAGAACCAATCTGTCCTTTACCGGATATAACCAATTCTTTAACTGCTAGTGTAGTAGTAAATCAGTTATTTTCTTACACTATCACTGCTACCACTACAGGAGTTATAGCTACTACAACAAATTTTACAGTAGCTACATCCAGTCTTCCGGCTGGTTTGAGCTATGCGACTTCTACGGCAACTATTTCTGGAACACCGACAGAAGTGGGCACGTTTAGTATTGTAATTTCAGCTACAAATGATTGTGGTACTGATACAGAAACATTGACTATCACTGTAACATCTGGTGGAGGAGGTGGTGGTGGCGGAGGTGGTGGCGGAGGTGGTGGCGGAGGTGGTTCTTCTTCATCTTCACCCACAGCTACAGGGACAGAGTGTTTCTATCTTCGTGACTACATGAGAAGAGATTTCAACAATAATCCAGTTGAGGTTCTTAAACTTCAAGGCTTTTTAAGAAACTTTGAAGGACATAGCAATCTAGCTCTTACTGGTGTATTTGATCAGGCTACATTTGATGCTGTATCAGCATTTCAATTAAAATATAGAGAAGATATTCTAGAACCTTGGGGTCATACGGATTCTACTGGTTATGTCTATATACTTACTCTTAAAAAGGTAAACGAGATATATTGTCAGCGCATTTTTCCTCTACAGCAAGCTCAAATTAATGAGATTACTGCTTTTAGAGCACTTCTTGAGAGTTTAAATCAGCGCGGAATAGGAGTCAATTTACCTTCTACATCAGTAGATGAAGTAGAAATTGAATTAGATATTTCTACTACAACTCCGATACTTATACCAATTGTAGGAGAAGCTGAACACGATAAAGGACAAAATTCAATAAATCTAGCCTCAGTGATATTTGCTCAACCAGAGACCATGTTTGATGCGGTAAAATGTCTCTATGGACTACTTATAACTCTTATCGTCTTGTATATCTTAAGTGATGTCCTTAAAGATGTCTTTTATAAAGATACTAAAGAAAATACTCGTAAGAGATTTCTTGCAAAGTGGATAACTATTGGTGCGGGAGCTTTGATAGCCATACCGTTTATGTACTTGCTTAATCTATGGTGTCTAATACTGCCTCTGTTTATAGTATTAATACTTTCTGTGGTGTGGTTATTTACCTCATCAAAACATGATTCTTTTAGAGCCTCTGGTAAGTCATGGTATTTGGTTGGCTCTGCTCGAACGAGATCATTGTGGAAAAGTATAAAAAAGTTTTTCTCTAAGTCTGAAAAACCGATAATCCTCGCCAAATCTGTTAAAGAGGAAATTGTGGAAAAAGTTATAATAATGGGACCAAAGAGTGAATCTAAGAAATAGATAAATTGCCTTGAGCCTTTATCTCTTCTTGATTCTTATTAATCCTATGAGTTTTACTGGTCTTTATGAAGGCTGCTATGCCTATCATGAGAGCATTGTCTGTGGCTAGTGATTTTATAGGTATATGTAAACGAATGTCAGGTAATTCATCTACAATTTTACTTATTTCTCTTGAGAGGTGAGTATTTGCTGAAACACCTCCAGCTACTATGAGAGTCTTTATCTTCTCTTTAGATTCAAGCAAAGCTCGACGGGTTTTCTCTATCAATACTTCAATTGCGGCATCTTCGAAAGCTCTAGCTATATCTTCTTTGAATATATCACTTACCTCGCCGAAGTCTCTGGTGTAATGCGGGTCAGTTCTATTAGCTTCTTTGATTTTATATAACACTGCTGTCTTAAGACCAGAGAAGGAGAAGTCTAAATTTTTCGAATGTATCATTGGTCTTGGAAACTTTATATCATCAATTTTTTTTCTTTGGCGAGATAATTCCGCGAATTTTGATACTTTCGGTCCGCCGGGATAGGAGAGTCCTAGCATGCGAGCCACTTTATCAAATGCTTCACCGACTGCATCATCACGGGTTTGACCGATTATCTTATAATTTCCAAAATCTTTTACCAGAACTAATTCCGTATGTCCTCCTGACACTAAGAGTGCTAACGCCGGCAATACTAGAGCATCTTTAGATTCGTACAGAACAGAAAAGATGTGTCCTTCCATGTGGTTTACAGGGATGACAGGTTTGTCCCATTTCTTACCAAGTTCCAAGGCGAAGTTTATACCAACCCACAAAGCTGGTTCAAGACCGGGACCATTTGTGACAGCTATTACATCTATATTGTTGTTCGTAAGTTGTTGGTCGTCTGTTAATATATATCCGGCTTCTTTAAGCGTCTGTTGCAGAAGCGGTGGAAGATTTTTCTCATGTTCTCGTTTAGCCAAATTAGGATATACACCACCGTATTGTTCATGCAAATGAATTTGAGACATGAGAGTATTACCCAAGATTTTTATATCTGGTTTCTCTAATGACCCGCTTATATCCATAAGCGTTACAGCAGTCTCATCACAACTTGTCTCTATTGCTAAAATTTTCACTCATGACCCTACCGGGAGTCGAACCCGGCTTCCGAGCTTGAAAAGCTCGTGTCCTAACCGATAGACGATAGGGCCTTTAACGCGGATTATGATACCATTTTTGGCTAGAAAGACAAAAAATGTTATAGTGCCAACACTTGGAAGAGTGGCTGAGATGGGTGAGGAACAAACTGCTTTGTTCCAAACCGCGAACATGGTGAGAGAACCACGAAGCCACGATCCGTCGCAGACGGCTTCCATTTGAATGTAGTGAAATATATGGAAGAGTGGCTGAGTGGTTGAAGGCACCGGT
>MHWM01000024.1:6326-7775 GCA_001824135.1 Candidatus Zambryskibacteria bacterium RIFCSPLOWO2_02_FULL_39_14
GGCTGAGTGGTTGAAGGCACCGGTTTCGAAAACCGGCATAGGCGCAAGCCTATCGTGAGTTCAAATCTCACCTCTTCCGCAATTAGAAACTTCGGGTTCTGAAAGCCCAAACCTGCCCCGCGCCGTCGGCGCGGAAAATGGTGAGAGAATGGAATCCGCCTTGTGGGTGCGGGCGAATTCGGAGGGCGGGCAAAATGAGATTGAGATAGTTTTGTCTTGGAGCAAGGGGTTCGTTCCGAAGGAACGAAGAAAATCTCTCATTTCGTGGAGATTTTCACTGGTTGCCAGAAACCCCGCGCGTTTTGAATCCAAAATCCATTTCCGCAGGGGTTCGACCCAATTCTTTCTCTCGGCTTGAACAGATGAAGATTTTGCGTGAAGCGAAAGTTTTTGACGCATGAGGACATCCTTTTTCACCAAATATATTTCACGTTCAATATCTTTGTTCAAATAAAGGTCAACAAGTGCGTCAAGTTTCGCTTCAACTCCTTTCAAGTCTTCCTTCATCTGTCCAAGACGACTTCCCGAAGCGTGGGATTCTTCACTTTGTAACACATCAACTTTCTGTAACATGTATTCAGCCCACGATTCGGGAAGCGACACTCCTTGAAGCTGTTCTCTGACTTGAGAGACGAGCAGATCTTCACGAAGATATTTTTGCAAACAGACACTGCGTTTTTTCGAGCATCGATAGTATCGATATCGTCCACCACATTTTCCAGTCGCCCATTGTGCGGAAATCATACTGTCACATTCAGCGCATCGAAAAAGACCGGTGAAAGGAAAATTGTGAGATATCTTGCTATGTCTCGGATGTGCTCGTCTCTCTAATACTTTCTGCACAGCTTCAAACAGTGTTGGAGAAAGAATTGGTGCAAAGCTTCCGGGGAAGAACTCGCCATGGTGTTTCACCAGACCGAGATAGGCGCGATTGGATAACATTCTCTGCACGGAAGCTTTGACAAGTGGCATTCCGGACTTTTGCGTCACTCCGTGGTCCGCCAAAAACTGCGACAACGAAACGAGAGTATGTGAGCCTTTTACATATTCCTCGTATGCGCGCACAATAATTTTAGATTTCACCGGGTCAGGTTCAATCTTGTGCGTGACAGTATTGTTCACATACCCAAATGGAGCATGTGTCAACCATTCTCCCCGTCGCAGTTTCTGGCGGAAACCTCGCTCAACATTTTGCTTAAGGTTGTCAGAATAATACTTACTTTGTCCGAACGCTACTTGAAGCATAAATAGCCCCTGCGGAGTTGGTTCAAACCAGAATGTCGGAAAACGCAAAGAAACTATTTTGGAAGTGTCTACGGCATAAATGATGCGTCCACCGTCAATGGAATTTCTCGCTAAACGATCAGACATTCTATGCTAAATTTTGTAGGTCGCACATTCTTCTCCGTGGTTCATGGCATCCTGCTGTTCAACTTTGTGTTGGATTAG
>MHWM01000025.1:0-16641 GCA_001824135.1 Candidatus Zambryskibacteria bacterium RIFCSPLOWO2_02_FULL_39_14
TTATAAAGCCTTTGTTATTTAAAAATATGTACAGTAGCGAAATAAACGCACCTATCCAGAAAGCAAGCACCATAGCCGAGAAACCCTGAAGAGCTCCCAGAAGTAACCCGACAGAAAGTCCCAATTTAGCATCACCAAATCCCATAGCTCTGCCTCCACTTAAAAACCAGATTGACCCGAAGAAAATAAAAAAGATCGGACCAGTCAGCCAGTCAAGTAAATCCCCGCCAGAAATAAATCTCACCATAAAAGTGAGCAATATGGTGAAATAAACTAACGAGTCGGGAATAATCTTATATTTAAAATCATATATGGTAATGACAATGTAGATACAAAATACCAGAGTGATTAGCAGTGAATACAAAGTAATTCCGAATAATAGATAATTAAAGACAAAGACAAGACCAGTCCATAGCTCCACTAGAGGATACTGATAAGAAATACTAGCTTGGCATTCTCTGCATTTAGCTTTAAGTATGAAGAAACTCAATATTGGCACAAGTTCTGTCCAACTAAGCTTCTTACCACAATGAGGACATTGGGATCTTCCTCTAAAACGAGAGAGAATACTCCCTTGATATGGCAGATCCCAACGTAAAGCTACTACATTAAGAAAACTACCAACTATAGTGCCTAGAATAAATGAAAATAGATAATTCACTATTATATTATAACAAACCCCGCCCTCTTTTAGAGGGCGGGGTTGTGTATCAGAATTGGAATTTTAACTAACAAACAGCGTCTCCAGAAGCGATAGTTACTGTAGCAGTACCTTTTGAAGCTCCGGTACTGTCAACACACCAAGAGTTTGTACCACCAGCACCTGGGAGAAGAGCAGAGATAGCGTAGGATGTAGATGGTGAACCAACACTTACGCAAGTAATCGTTGCTCCAGCCGGATAGTTAGCGGCAAGTGTATATTGAGCCATACCAGATGTAGCATCGGCAAACATACCTGCGGCGCAGTCAGTACCTGCGGTAGTACTGTAGTTTCCATTATTGTCGTAGTATATTTCTGCGGAAGCTCTTGCACCTGACAGTTGGGCTTTAACTTTAGCATCATTACCTTTACCTCGTGCAGTATTTAGAGAAGCGAGCACTACAGATGAAAGAATACCGATGATAGCAATAACAACCAGAAGCTCGATAAGAGTGAAGCCCGCCCGACCGTTTTGTACGGATAGGCCTTTTGTCCTATTATTCATAATAACTTTAATAATTTATCTATAAACTTATAAATCACCTATTTTCAGTGAATATAACTATTATACTCTACAAACCGGCGGAGTTGGCAATGTCGTATATGGGGATAAGTACAGAGGTCATAAGTATTCCTACTCCTAAACCAAGCATAACAATCATAATAGGTTCAATTAAACCTACCAGAGTATCAACAGTATCTATAACGTCTTTCTGATAAAAATGAGCCATAGTACCTAAAATTGAGCCTAATTCACCAGACTCTTCACCCACCTTAATCATCTGAACAAGAGTATTAGGAATTTCTTCATATTGTGAGAGAGATTGTGAAAGTGAGCTACCGCCTCTTACAGCTGCCAAACTTTCTTCAAGAATTTTTTTATAAACATCATTACCCACCACATAAGATGTCACTTCAATAGCTTTGAGCATAGGAATGCCTGAAAGCACCATAGTATGCAAATTATCTGTAATTATAGATAGATAGAGTTTCTTATATAGATCTCCCACATAAGGTACAGCCAGTCGAAAGTGAGCTAGAGCCACTTTACCTTCAGCTGTTCGCGTATATCGTATCAAGAAAAATCCCAATACCACTATAGCAACTGGTATGATAATGCCATAATTGATAAAGAAATCACTAAGGGCGAAAACAATTTTAGTGTAAAACGGCACTGCTTGACCAGATTCTCTAATAATAAGCCCGATTTTAGGCACAATAACTGTAAACATAAGTACCATCACGATAATAAAAACTGTAACAACAAAAGCCGGATAAATCAGAGCATTTTTAGCTTTAGAGATAACCTCATAATTACGGTTTAGATAATCAGCTAGGTGATTAAAAGTCTCATTAAGTTTACCTGTCTCTTCACCAGACTTAACCATGTTGACATAAAAATCTGAAAAGATGGCTGGATGCTTGCCAAGAGCTTTAGAAATAGTGCTACCGGCTTGTAGATCTTCAACTACTTGACTTAGACTTCTTTTAAGAGTTTCGTTCTCCATCTCACTTGATAGAAGTGTAAATATCTTTAAAGCAGATACTTGTGCTTCGAAAAGAGTGGCCATCTGCCGAGAAAGTACTACAACTTCTTTATTTGAGACACCAGAACCAAATTGAATTTTAGACAACCACGATTCTTTCTCAGCAGATTCTATATTTGCGATAACCAATCCTCGTTTCTGCAAGGAACCGACAGCTACATCTAAAGAGACTGCTTCTATAGAGCCTTCTGTTTGTTTCCCTGAATTCTCTAAAACTTTATAGTTAAATAACATTTTATCTAATGAATAAATCCATATAAATTACTTATCAAACTATATCATACGTTCGAGAGTCTTAGGATCAGCAGAAAATCGAAAAGCGTTTTCTACAGTTACTTCGCCTTTTCTAACCAACTCAACTAAGCATCTATTGAGATCTATCATGCCTTCTTCAGAACTGGTTGCTACAACTGAACTAATTTCTTGGGTACGTTTCTCACGTATAAGATTAGCTGTAGCATTGTTATTAATCAGAAGTTCGAAAGCTGGCACAAGACCACCAGAGATACGAGGTATCAGGCGTTGAGAAAATATACCCAAAAGAGAATTAGAAAGTTGGAGACGAATTTGAGTTTGTTGATCAGCTGGAAATGAGTCTATGATGCGATCAACTGTTTGTCCAGCAGTATTAGTATGTAGAGTGGAAAGTACAAGATGTCCAGTTTCAGCAGCAGTAACTGCAGTTGATATTGTCTCGGGGTCACGCATCTCACCAATCATTAAAACATCAGCATCTTGGCGAAAGACTCCTCTAAGAGCAGTGTGAAAGTCTGGGGTGTCAAGTTTTACCTCACGCTGATCAATGATGGCTTTTTTAGGTTCGAAAATATATTCAACAGGATCTTCTATGGTTACAATATGTTCAAGCCTTTCAAGATTAATAGTCTCTATTATAGTAGCCAACGTAGTTGATTTACCAACACCTATAGGACCTACAACTAGAAAGAACCCCTGTTTGCTTTTAGCAAAAGTTTCAAGAATAGGTGGCAAATTTAATTCTGTAAAACTCTTTACTTCAGTTGGTATAAGTCGCATAGCTATACTAACCTTACCAAGCGACAAGAAAGCATTACAACGAAAGCGCGTTTTATCCTTATGACTATAAGCAAAATTGACTTCCTTACGAATCTCAAATTCTTTCTTATCTTCTGAGTTAAGAAGAATAGACAATAATCCAGCCATATCTTCTTTTGATATTGAAGGTATCTTGGCAAGTGGAATAAGAAACTTGGACACTCGGATGACTGGTGGTTTGCTTTCAGAAATATGTAGGTCTGAACCGCCCTCTTTTACCACTATTTCTACAAGTTTATCTAGAAGTTTTTCTTGCATGATAGACATATTATTTAGCGCTTGATTTAATTATCTCCCAAACTTTGTTAATAACATCAGTAGGAATATTAATTGCCTTAACTATATACCCACTGATACCAAGTAATTCTGCTTCTTTGATTCTATTTGTGTCACTTTCATTCGTCAGCATGATAACTATTGAATCAGGAGAGAGTTGTTCTTTCCGTATAATTCCAAGGAGTTCTATACCATCTATCTTCGGCATAATAACATCAAGTATCAAGATATCTGGTTTAGCACCATCACGCAGTTTGGCAAGTGTCTCCTCAGAGCCTAAAGCAACATCCACTTCAGCCCCATTACTCTCAAACTTTTTCTTATACATATCGAGTAGAAATTTGTCATCATCTACTATCAGAATTTTATATTTCTTACTCATATACACATTATAGCCCATTAATTTCCTCAAACGGAATAACTTTCTGAAAAGCTTTGAGAATGGCATCTTCTTTCATTGAGAGCATACCTTTGGCGCGCGCTACTTTATAGATCTCTATATCTGTCGGATTTTTAAGAATAACTGCTTCAATATCTTTATCCATCTCAAGTACTTCTATAACAGAAATTCGTCCAGATGTTCCATTGACACATTCTGGAGTTGGGCTGATTTCATAAACTTCTTTACCGATAGGTATTCGTTCTTGAAACTCGACAGGCAAATCTTCAAACTGTTTCTCGATCATCAATTTAATAGAATCTTTGACGGCTATAGGTTTACCGCCATTTGGACAGAGTTTGCGTACTAATCGCTGAGCCATAGTTAGAACAAGTGTTGGAGCTATTAGATAAGGATCAATACCCATATCTATAAGACGAGGAATGGCTCCGATAGCATTGTTAGTGTGAAGGGTGGAGAAAACCAAGTGACCAGTTAAAGCTGCCTGTATAGCAAGTTGGGCTGTTTCTTTATCACGGATCTCCCCCACCATGATAACATCAGGATCTTGACGTAAAGTGGTACGCAAACCAGTGGCAAAAGTGTAATCTATTTCCGGATGAATTTGAGATTGAGAAATACTATCGATACTATATTCTATAGGATCCTCCAGTGAAAGAACATTCATGTGGTCCTTATCTATCTCATTAAGCATAGCGTAGAGTGTGGTAGATTTACCGGAACCAGTTGGACCAGTGATAAGTATCAAACCATATGGTCGGTCAATGGCTTTCCTTATTGTTTTCAAATTGGTTTCTGAGAAACCCATGTCATCAAGACTTCTTAATCCTTGAGACTGGTCTAGGATACGCATTACCACTTTCTCACCATAGTAAGTGGGAAAAGTAGAGACACGAAAATCAATTTTCCTATTACCAATTTTGGCAGAGAAACGACCGTCTTGAGGTTTACGCTTTTCATCTAGACGCATGTTGGAGAGAATCTTGATGCGAGCTACCACGGCTAAATGTACTTTGATAGGTAAGACGAGTGATGTATTGAGTTGTCCATCGACACGAAAACGCACGCGTATCTTATCACTCATTGGTTCAATATGAATATCAGAAGCTTTGCCTTCAGAGGCATAACTTAAGATAGTAGCGACAATTTTAGTCACCGGAGCATCTTCGATTATAGTTTCTCTGCTTACCTCTTTAGACTCTTTTTTCTTTTCTTCTTGAGTAATATCTACTGGCAATTCGGATTCGAGTTCAGAAAGTGCTCTGGTTACTTCTCCGGAGAGTCCTTCATATTTACCAATGACTGTTTTAAAATCTTCTTTACTTATGAGAAAAAGTTTATAAGGCATGCCAATACGCGACGAGATAAAATTAAGCGCATCACGGGCTTCTAT
The DNA here is from genome assembly GCA_001824135.1 of Candidatus Zambryskibacteria bacterium RIFCSPLOWO2_02_FULL_39_14. GTDB lineage: Bacteria > Patescibacteriota > Minisyncoccia > Phycocordibacterales > Zambryskibacteraceae > UBA5004. The sequence goes on from MHWM01000025.1 coordinate 5,391, forward strand.
ATTATTTGGATCAATAGCACCAACTTCTAAAACACCGTCCTTCACACCTAAAGGCACCACTTGGTAATACTCTGCTGATTCTTGTGGAATATATTCAAATATCTTACTAGAGACATCTATGTCTTTAATATCTTTAGTCGGAACACTGGGCATTGACCCCTTGATACTCGCGGGATTCTTCATCATTTTTAATCTCGACCGATAATCCCAAATGGATTTGGTCTGCCAATTACTTGAGGTATGATACTGGTACTAAAATCATTTAATAATAAATAACCATTGCTAGAGAAAATGCTTTGATCTAAGGTAACTCTTTGAAGTTTTTCAGACATTTCTAAAAGATTGGCTCCCACACCTGAAGACGATAGACCTTCTTGGATTAAAACATTTTCTGTTGAGAAGAAAGTATTGTATAAAAACATTACTACGATAAATATGGCGATGATGACTAATATTCCTTTGTTTTCTATAAGTGTTTTCATAAAATTATCTTAGCCAATATGTATCAACCGATATCGTATATTCATAAAGACCTGAGTCACTTGACCTGAACGTTATGGACCTTATATCCATAATACGCAGATTTCTTTCGAGATCAGCAAGTATGCGTATGAAGTTAGTGTAATTAGAGACGAAACTGAAAGAAACATTAGCTGTCTCATAGGTATTAGAACTACTAGGCATGACTATGACATTTTCATTACTAGATGCTCTAGCAGTGGTTACTTGAATATTTTTTATAGACACACCGAAACGAGAAGCCATGGAATCAAGATCAAGCGCTAGACGTACAGTATTGATATTGTCAGGTAATACTTTGTTGATACGATTAATCTCTGTTTGAGGTAATGATTGATAAGCAACTAAAAGACGATCTCTTAAATCAATTATGTTAGAAACATTTTTAAGAACACCTCTATATTCATTAGCGAGAGTCTGCAATTCTTTCACCTCTTCATATAGAGGGTTAATGAAGGTGTAGAAAAGCCCGACAGATAGAAGAAGTAGTACAATAGCAGTGTTATTTTTCATATTAGTTTATTGTAGATGTCGCAGTCTGCGAACTAGTTGAACTTGCGCTTATTGTATTGGTTGGAGAAATAGTAGGAGCACTGATACGTTCAATCTCTTTCTTATACAACACCAGATCAGGATTCACTATAGCTCGGAAAGAAAAATTGACATCGCCACTTTCATTAAGATTTAGATCAGAGAAAACAGAATCTTTGAAATAATCACTTTTATCGAAAATGTCTGCCTGTAGAGCAAGAGCAGAATACCCGCGGGCTTGCCCTTTCATAGCAATCTCTATACCTTGTCTAGTAGTCGAATACTGGAAATCATTAAAACGTACAGTGATAGGCGTGGAGTCTTCTAGAAATCCAAATAATGGTGTAAGAATATGATGTTTAGATATTAGATTTTTAGTAAAGGTCATTCTATTATCCAGACGGACTAATTGATTGATGGTATCTGGTTGTAGAGTCGACTGAGCCATCTGGAGATTAGAATCCATTTTGTCAATACTATATTTAAGATAAAATTTATATCCAAATACTCCTATAGCCATAATAACCGATAAAGTAAAAATTATACTGGATATAAAAGTAAAGAGACTTTTCTCTTTCGCCTGTTTCCTTACTGGTATACCACCAGCATCAGATACAAAAGGACCTTTAGGAATAAAAGAGGATTGAAATTTTGGTTCCATTTATCTTAAATTATAGAACAAAAAGCAATTTACTGAAACAAAAAGTGTTTATAACTATAAAAACGACAGAACGCCGAGAAGAGTCAGTATTGAAGTATATTTTTCGCTCTGAGCGATATTTAACTTCGGTGGGTCTGACTTATATCTCGGCGTTCATGAGACGATAGTGCGTCATCGTTACTCCTCACAAAGCCACAGTGTCCATAACGAGCACCTTGTACCGATTTCGGATATTCGTTTCGAAACTAGCAAAGATGTCCGTCTGAGCACCAACCAAATCATCTTTTATTTGACCATAGAGATAAAGCCACTCCTCTGCTGTGAGTTGCCCTTGTAAGCCAGTCGCGAGCGATCGACCTTCTGAAGCCAAGAAATTCTTGCGACGTATCTTCTTGGTCACTATTTATCACCTCCTCTCGTTAGTCTTTACGGTCTAAAATAAATTATAATACATTTACTCATCCTCTGCGAGTTTACGCAGAGCCAGACCAATAGCAACTGCAAATTCAGGACCGGTCTCCTGTAGAATCTTTTCAAGAAAAGCTGGGGTTGAGACTTTGCTAAATGGATTAGCCGATACCACCTCTGTTTTAAAATTATTTTTAGCTAGTTCTGGAAGACCTTTCAAGGCTGACCCACCACCAACTAGAATCACTTTGGCAATAGCTTTGTTGTACTTCTTTTCAAAAGACAAGATTGTATTGTTAACTTCACTAAAAATATAGTCTAGGACAAGAACAATAATATTTGTAAAATCTTTGTCATTACCTATTACGCCATTTTGCCTCTTCATTACTTCGGCATGTGCCAAAGTTATACCCAGAGATTTAGAAAGAGTTGATGTAATATCTTGCGAACCACGATTAATAGTGTGAGAAGAACGTATGATACCTCGCTCTACAACATAGAGCTTAGTCGTGGCCGCACCCATATCCATAATCATCACCGGTTGAGTAGTCTCGTCCAAAACAGAACGCATAGTGCTAAATATCTCAATCTCAAAAAAACTAGCTTCTAAACCAGCTTTGGCCACAATATCTTGGTACAAAGCTATAGTGGCTCTATGTATAGCCACTACTAAAACATCAACCTTGGCAAGAGAGCTTGGAGTTTTAGCTTCTATACCAGATGAATTTTCTTCCTGTGCAGAAAACTCTCTAGAATCAGATACACGCACTTCGCTTTTAGGTATGATAGACCAATCTAACATTACTTCTGAAATAGGAACCGGAATGTATTTACGAGCTTCAAAAGGTATCATAACTGCAAGTTGTTTGGGACTGACATCAGGCATTTCCACAAGAGACATTAAAGATGAAGTAAATGGTATAGAGACACCACACTTTTTGGTAGTAATGTTGACTTCCTTTTCTCTCATAAGATCATTAAGAGCTTGGGCAATCTTTTCAGGAGGAAGTATCGCCGCTTGACCAACGCTAAGATTGATATAAGGACCTAAAGCCAGTTCACCATAAGTCTCGAGTACAGCTTGACCATTTTTCTTCCTAATTTGGACAATTTTTATAGCTGAAGAACCGATGTCAACACCTAATGCTATATGGTTATCTTGATTTAAAAATTTAGAAAAGAATGGCATATGTTTTATAATACCATAATCTTTATTATGCATTTTATCTCCAATATTAAGAACTTATGTACTGACTTCCTCTTCCCTAAAAGCCAGAAAATTCTGGAGATTGAGGCTTTTTCGGCTAGCCAACTTCTTGATATTTTACCTCCAGCAGAAAGTATAAAAAGTGAGAAAATCATAGCTTTATTTGATTACAGAAATCCATTGGTTAAAGATATTATCTGGGAACTTAAATACAACGGAAATGTAAAGATAGCCTCTTTGTTAGGGGAAATTATTTATGATGTTATCAAGCAAGAACTCGCTGACCTTACTCTTTTTGATAAGTGGAGTAAACCGCTACTTATACCTGTGCCTATCTCTGATAAACGCAGATTTGAGAGAGGGTGGAATCAATCCGAAATCCTCTGCCAACAAATTATAAAACATGATAGTGAAAAAATATTAAAATACGTTCCAAGACAACTTATAAAAAATCGCCACACGGAAAGTCAGACTAAAACTATTTCAAGAAATGAACGTCTGAAAAATCTTACACATTCTATGGAAGTTTTAGATACAACTACGATAAAAGATGAGGGTGTGATTATCATAGACGACGTTACTACTACAGGCTCTACTTTAGCTGAAGCTCGATGCGCATTAAACAAAGTAGGAATAAGAAAAATATTGTGTATCTCTGTCGCCCACTAACTATCGAGTGCGTAAGAGAGTATTGACTAGAACAACACCAACGATATTGTAGTTAGACCATTCAGATTTTTGTTTTTCACTTTCTGATTTGAGAGTACCTGTCACAGCAATAGTATCTTCTGCTTTCAGATCTGTATTGACGTCTTGAATACGACTGATGTCGAGAGCATAGTAAGAATTATCACGACTTCTAATACCTAAAGTACATGCGTCAGCCACTTCAGTTTCTACTACAAAAGGAAGACAACTGAAATTGCCAGTTATAGTGATCATGCCATCTATCTCTTCATTCACAATCTTATCCCAACCCTTAAAAAGAAGAAATCCAAAAACAATAAGAGCAACAAGTACTACAAGCCATATAGCATTCCTGCGAATAAAGCCTTCATTTCCAAAATCGTTCATTATGGGAGACATTATAGGACAAATACACTTTTTAGCAAGTACTAAGCAAGTAATACACGACCATGCAAATATCATTAATTAGAAATGTATTTTTAAGACGGATCTAGACAGGTTGTATATCCTATATTATAATCACTCCACCAATTCTGTGCCAAACCATTGTGGTTGAACTCCCCATTAGCCCACATTCGAAAACTCTGATTACTTAAGATATAACCAGAAGTCTCGCGGCACCAATTATCATAATAATACTGCTCGCTTGAAGTTGGATCGGATGGTAATAAAGATATAAATCCGCCAGAAACTAATACCTGCAAACATCCACCTAAAAGAAAACTTTTATTATAGTTGCAGTCACCATCTGGAGTCGATGGATATCGTCCTGTAGAATCATGGAAGAGTTCGAGAGCCGTGCGCATAGCATTTAGATCCCCTTGGCGTTTAGCATCACGTGCCCTAGCACGTCCCGCATTGAGGGAAACCATAACCACTGAAGAAAGTACGCCAATAATAGCGATAACCACAAGAAGTTCTATTAAAGTAAAGCCTTTTTCTTCCTTTATAAATGATAACTCGACTCTCATTGCTTTATCATTGTATGATTTGACTTGCTTTTATTGATTTTTCTACTGTGTTCCGTACTTCGTCTTGCACATCTTTAGAAGAACCTGATGAACCTACGAAAAAAGAGACCAGCAATGCTATTACTACAAATATTATAATTATGTAAGTTGCTTGTTTTTCATTCTCAACATATCCGCCAGAATATTTAATAACCCAGCTTACTAACTTAGACTGTTGAGAATGAAAAGATTGTGTTGGTCGTTGAAATTCCTCTTCGTCAAATATTACCTTATTTGGATTATTATTTTGATCCATCTTAGTCAATATTATAATATAAAATAGTGACAGATATTACTTAATGATCAATAAGAAGGCGACGACTCCTTCACACCTTTTATCGCTGTAGTATAACGTGCCAAGATATACAAGAGACTCGAAAGACGATTGTGCCGAATAACCCCGATGTCCCATCGTCCCCTTTACGAGTATAAAACATATTATGATGAGACAACTTCAACTGGAGAAACTACAATATCTATGTCGCAAACACCGCCAACACACGCAAGTTCTTTTTTTTGTTCAGTCTCGTCGGTACGTTCGTAAGTTACAAGTTTACTGTAATCTATATTTGGAAAACTTGCTTTGAGTTCTTTGTATCTTTTTTCATCTATTATTTCATATGGTGCAAGGCGATAGATATGATCAAAACGTGGTAAAAATGATAATCCGCCAATGATATCCCAATTTTTTTGTATCCAATTTACGACGCTAATCCACTCATCTTCACTGACCGAGATTGTTGCTGAAGGATTATGCTCTGTGTAGTTAAGCTTTACAACTTTCCAATACTCAAGTTGTTCAAGAGCAGTCATATTATCTTTAAAAACATCACTACCCGGTGCTTCTACAGGAAACTCCAAGACATAGGTGTTTGCATTTTCCTCTGACTGACCAACTTCAGGATAATGTGGAACACCTTGATCTTTAAGCATTTTGAAAAGCGAATCAGTCGCCGATATACGTACCCTGCGAATGTAATACTTTGCGTGACGTGGGTGTATACCAGAAGAGCAATTGAACGCTTGAGAAACAGTTCCGGAAGGCTTAACTGCTGTAACGGACATGGAGGGTTTGATACCGAAACGTTTTGCGTATGACATATTTGTTTTAATTGCCATATCGCGCATTGCACGCAATGTCTCTGGTTTACGCACCACATCGCTATCCCATTGACCTGTCACCGAGACACCAAGTAATCGTTCACTCTCACAATGCTTTTTCCACTCTTTTGAAATATAGTGAAAATTAGTAAGTGTTGATTGGTAAGTTCCTAAGAGAGTAGCAAGTTGCGTCTTACGAATGAGAGTTTCGTATGTATCATCTGCACGAGCGATAATTTCAGAAAGGTTACAAAATTGCTTGGATTGCAAGATAATTTCCCCACATGGGTTTGTTCCGATTGGTCCTTGCACGACACCATCTTCATCAATAAAACCACTTTTCTTAAAGTATTTAGCGCGACGTTTCGGTAGTGTATTTTGGAGAGAAACTTTGTTAAAGATCCCTCGTTCTCCCGAACCACTTCTCATAAGAGCTATCCATTCCTCAATCAGCTCGGTATTTGTAGGTTTTGTCTCATATACAGCTGAATTATTAGCTACCGAACGATGTGGTTCAGTGAGGAAAAACTGACCTTTCTTAGCATCTCGCAATTCAGTATCACCAAGATCAGAAAGGCTTATCATCGCGGTGCGACGTACACCACCAGAGACAACACATTCACCGATTTTACAGATGATATCGTGAGCATCAATATTTCGGAGACGACGTCCTTGTCGCTGAAGTATCTTTTCTCGAGCAAACGCCAAAAGAGAACGCAACGGTTCAGGACCTGATGCCTTACCACCCATTGTCTTGAGACGTGCACCAGCAGAACGCACGAGAGAAAAATCAAACTCAACATCTTTGCCGTCGTACCAAGTTTTAAGTCCAAGTGTAAGTGCATCGCACCAACCCTCTTTGGAGTCTCCGACAACATGCACTGGTAATTTCTTTTTTGTTTGTTTTTTTATTTGTGGTAGCTGTTCTATGTTCTGACTTTCTACAGAAAAGCCGACACCACAACCCTGCATCGAAAGATACATAACCTCGGCGAAGTCTTCAATCTTGGATGGAGCAATGAATGAACAATTATATGCACAGGTATTACATCTTCGTGCCGGATCTCCTGCAAATTGCATTAGTCGCATTGAGGGCATAACTTCTTGTCGAAGAATTGCTTCACGTAATTCAGCGTATTCATCTTCACTAAGTTTTTCTCCCAAATTTTCTTTCATAAACTTCATGTAGCGATCAACTGTTTCAATCCATGTTTCTCGTCGATTTTCTGATTCTATCCACCTAGCGTATGTACGCAAATACACGAACTCACCTAGCAAATTACCTTCGAAATATTTCTTACTTTCTTTCGTAAGCTCACGAACGTGTTCTGGCACTTCAATACGCATCTCGCGAATACGAGTACGTTCGGCTCTATAGAGAATGTAAGCTTTAGCTGTTGCTGGAAACCCTTGTAACATCAATTCTGATTCAACCATGTCTTGCACACCTTCAACAGTCGGGATAAATAGAGGGTTGGATTTCTTTTGCATAAACAATTTCCTTGAAATAGGACTTGCTATCTTTTCCGATGAACCGTCTTTAAATTCACCGGACGCCTGCATCGCCTTTTTTACTGCAACAATTATCTTATTTTTATCAAATAAGACAATTGAACCATCACGTTTAACTATGGAGAGAGGATGAGTCTGTTTATTAACATGAGGGGCTTTCTTCATTGCATGCATATGTTATATTGATAATTGTCGATACATTATAATATAGATGAACATCTGTGAATAATAATCTGTTGGGGAGAACAGATAGCAAAACAAAAAAAGTTACTCTGCAAGAGTATAAGTATAGACAACCATCTTGGATATCTGTCTTAATCTTAGGTAAAGAAGAGTTATATCCTAGTTGTTTTAAGATGGTCGTGGAAGGAGATTGTTATTAATTTAACCCATTTATTATGAATGTAAACTTGGCTAGTTGGATATTAAGAGTGGCGACAGCAGGCTCTTTTATAGGGCATGGAATGTTTGCTCTTCAAGGTAAAGAGGGGTGGTTTAAGTATTTCGAAGCGGTTGGTATAAGTAATCCAGAAACGATAATAACTCTACTTTTGCTTGTCGGGATATTAGATATCGCTTTAGCCATACTAATTCTTATCAAACCTGTACGGATAGCCATACTATGGATGGCATTTTGGGGTCTATGGACGGCAATGATTCGTTGGCCGATAGGACCTGATCCTGTCTGGGATTTCGTTGAAAGGTGGGCAAATTGGGGTGCGCCTCTTGCTCTATTGTTCTTGCTTGGATGGCCAAGAAATTTCAGAGAATGGTTTAGATAATAATTAGATATCTAGCCGACTCATTCCAACTTAAATATCTCTTCAATATCTTTTTTAATATGAAGTTCATCACTCTTAAGATGTTTGGTATTCTGTTCTAATCGGCGGATTCTTGCTTCCACTTCGTGCAAAAAGCCAATGATCTTTTTGCGACCACTATCTCTCTCGAAATCACTAGGATGAAATATTGGTGACATATTATCTATTAGTTAGTTTCTTTTTGCGTACTGGATTCATCTTTGCATTCTTTACCACACCTTCAAGTCGTGGAGGTACGGTAAGACGATCCATTTGGCGCAAAAACTTTTTCTTATCTCTTTTGTTATTATTTCCCATTCTCTGTTTTATTAGTTGATTCTAATAATTTAATAACTTCTTCATCAGAAACTTGAGAAAATTCTTGGTAATATGCCCCGACTGTTCCCAAGAATTCTTCAGGAGGTTCAAGTACTATGACTTCATCTATCCCCTCTTTCTTAAGTTCATGAATGGATTCGGAAGATGCCACAGGTACTGCGATAATTATTTTTTCAGGATGTTGACTTTTTATCACCTTAACTGCAAGTCTCATGGTAAACCCAGTAGCAATACCATCATCAACAATGATTGCGACTCTCCCGACAATATCTGGGCGCTGTTTGCCCTTGCGATACAGTATACCGCGCCTTCTAGCCTCCCCTTTCTGTTTTTCGATTTCCTTCTCTAACCATTGTTGATTGACTGAAATTGCTTCCGCTTCATTTAAGACCAGAGTGCCGTCTTCATCCACCGCTCCAATTGCATATTCTGCGTTTGATGGATGACCGATTTTACGAGTTATGACAATATCAAGTGGGAACAAAAGTGCCTGGGCTATTTCAAATCCGAGAACTACCCCACCGCGAGGTAAGGCGTAGATTATCGCCTCTTCTTTGGCATATTTTTTCAATCGTTCGGCAAGTTGTCTGCCTGCATCTTCGCGATTCTTAAATTTTATTAATCCAGTAATCATATTTGATATATTGAGATACTCGGGTCACTCCGATACTTAGTTCTCTTGGCGGGCCGTCTCGGGCTAGAACCGTAGTCGGTCAAGCCCAGATTGACGGAATCAACCTATTTTACACTACTCTCCCGACGTCGCTCGTGCGCATCAAAAAGTGACAAAAGTGACACGGAAAGGCCTCCTAAAGTTACAGACCTATGTAACTTTTTAGTTATCTTTTTATAGGTGATATTGATAAAATATACTCATGCCCCACGAACTCCAATTAAAGCCATTTGAAGAAAAAGAGGGTTTTAAATACGTAATTCTTCAAGTCACTGATATTGCTTGGCATACCAATAAATTGCGCCCAACCGAGCTTATTGGTGAGAAAGTCAGAACAGCCATAGATACCAACACTCCTGGGCGTATCTACACAGAAATCGACCGAAAGAACGGCCTTAGCACTGGACTGGTGGACATTGAGAGTTTGAAGAAAAACCCTGATTTTATAAAGTTTATTCAAGAGCAAGAGAAACAAGGGGTTAAGGTTCTACTCCACATTCCCAAAGATGGTGTCCCTATGGCACCAGGCAAGGACACGGTTAAATTTATGCAGAGTACTAAGGGTAAGAGGATTCTCCACTGGCTTTACAAAAAGCTAGGTGCTAAAATATAAGTGCGTCGTAACAAGTGAATAGCTACCGCCACGAGGCCGTGCCTATTTCGCGCAAGAAGTGTTTGGCTTTTAGCCTTTCTACTTCGTGTGTGGAATAGGCCTTTTTCTATCTCCATACATTTTATTGGTTCACTAATAAAATGTTATGCAAAAACTACAATGGCAGACTGTCTCCAAGAGGGTTAATGATCTTATCCCCCAAGACAATAACCCGCGTGTCATAACAGACAAGCAAATGTCTGATCTTCAGAGGAATCTGAAGAGGTTCAACTTAGTAGAAATACCCGCTGTCGATAAAGACGGCAGAATTCTCGCTGGGCATCAAAGAATCAAAGCTCTCCAACTCTTAGGGCGAGGAGAGGAGATGATTGATGTCCGTTTACCTAATAGGAAACTCACAAAGTCCGAAGCTGAAAGGTATCTTATCGCAAGTAACTCCTTGGGTGGAGACTGGAATATGGATAAGCTCAAATCTTTCGATCTCGATCTCCTTCTGGATATCGGATTCGACACCTCTGAACTCTCTAAATTTTGGGACAAGGATTTGGAGGTCCAGGATGATGAGTTTGACGAGGAAGCTGAGATTAAAAAGATACATGCCACGGATGTAAAACCTGGGGATATATATGCCTTAGGGAAGCATCGATTAATTTGTGGCAGTTCCCTAGATCTAAGCGTTGTAAATAAATTGATGGGTTCCGCTAAAGCAGACATGGTCAATGATGATTTGCCCTTCAATATAGGCCTCTCATATGATCGAGGTGTGGGTAACAAGAAAGGTAAATACGGCGGTTCAACCAATGACTCTAAAACAGACAGTGAATACCGAGAGTTTGTAAAAACGATCATGCAAAATGCCATCTCTGTTTCCAAACCAGATTGTCACTACCTATTCTGGTGCGATGAACGGTTTGTTTGGTTATTACAAACTCTTTATAAAGAGCTGAGTATCGACTCTAAAAGACTACTCATCTGGATAAAAAATAATTCTACACCGACCCATAACGTCGCCTTTAATAAGGTGACAGAATTTTGTGTCTACGGCACTCGTGGAGTTGCTCCAATAAATAATGAAGTTTCTAATCTGAGTGAGATCGCAAACAAGGGGGTAGATATTGGAAATGAATCATTCGATCAGATTCTAGATTTGCTGAATATCTGGATGGTAAAGAGACTACCTAGCAAAGACT
>MHWM01000025.1:16654-19256 GCA_001824135.1 Candidatus Zambryskibacteria bacterium RIFCSPLOWO2_02_FULL_39_14
GCAAAAGAGCCCTGACTTACACGAAAAAGCATTAAAAAGATGCACCCGCCCTGGAGATGTTGTTTTGGACCTTACCGCTGGATCTGGATCCATACTATCCGCCTGTGAACAGTTAAAACGAGTGGCATATCTCTGTGAAATTGAGCCAATTTTCTGTCAGGTAATCATAAATAGATTCCAAAAATTGACTGGTCTCAAAGCTAAGCTTATTAACTGACATGAAAAAGAATACAAAGAAAGATGAGTTCTTGGAACAGTTGAGGAAGATTCCTATTATCCAAGTAGCTTGTGAGAAAGTCGGCTTATCCAGAACAAGTATCTATCGCTGGAAAGATGAGGACGAAGAATTCAAAAAGGATATGGAGAAAGCCTTGGCTGAAGGAGAATCTTTCGTAAATGATATGAGCGAAAGCCAGGTGCTAGCACTGATTAAAGATCAAAATTGGTCGGCAATTAGCTTTTGGCTAAAACATCATCATCCTGCTTACCGCAACAGAGTTGAAGTTACTGCTGTGGCTCCTCAAGAAGAACTTACCTCTGAACAAGAGGGTGTCGTTCGCGAAGCTCTACGCTTAGCCTCGTTACCACTTAACACAATAGAAAATGATCCCGATGTATCAACCCAAAGTAATTCCACCAGAACTGGTGGAGAAGATGATCAAGGACCGGAAGATAAGGACGGCGATAACCAAGAGTAGCCACTGGTTTTTCTTCCACTTCTACTTTGCTCACTATGTTAAATACCCAACTGCTCCATTCCAGCGGGAGATATTTGATTTAAGTGAAGATGAATCTAAGGGGAACTTCTTTATTGTGGCTTTTCGAGGTTCAAGCAAATCGACCATCCTCACCACCTCATACCCGATATGGTCTATTCTTGGCAAACAGCAGAAAAAGTTTGTGCTCATTCTCTGTCAGACAATGGGACAGGCTAAACAGCACATGATGAATCTTCGTTCAGAACTTGAATCCAACGCTCTCCTTAAGTCCGATCTTGGACCATTTAAGGAAGTGGCAGAAGAGTGGGGTTCAATCTCTCTGGTTTTTGCTGAATCAGGGGCAAGAATTACGGTAGCCTCTTCTGAACAGAGTATTAGAGGTTTACGACATCAGCAACACAGGCCTGATCTGATTATAGGCGACGACGTTGAGGATCTTGCTTCTACTAAAACGCGAGAGGGACGCAATAAAACTCATCAATGGCTCACTGGAGAAGTGATCCCAACTGGAGACATAAACACCAGACTGGTGATAGTAGGTAATCTTCTTCATGAGGACTCTCTCCTTATGAGAATCAGAGAGGATATTTTGGCTGGCAAGACACAGGGAGTCTTCAAGGAATATCCTCTGGTAAAGAACGAGAAAATCCTCTGGCCAGGCAAATATCCGACCATGGAGGATATTGAGGTGGAAAAACTTAAAGCTGGGAATGAGTATGCATGGCTGAGAGAGTATCTCCTCAAAATAGTTCCTGCTGAGGATCAAGCAATCCATAGAAGCTGGTTGCACTTCTATGATGAACTGCCGAATAGGGATATGGTTAACAAAAGAGGTCGTCACATACACACTACAACTTGGATAGGGGTTGATCTGGCCATATCAATGAAAGATACGGCAGATTATACAGCCATGGTTCCCGCTCTACTTTTCGATGAAGACGAGAGGACTGAGATTTATATTATGCCTGGTATCATAAACCGCCGTATCACGTTTCCAGAAACAGTAGAGCTATGCCAGGCACTAAGTAAAAATTATGAGTGTGGCAGAAACCTGCCCACATTCGTTATCGAAAGCGTGTCCTATCAAGAAGCACTCCCACAACAACTGGAAGATTTAGGATTGTCGGTCATAACGATCAAGCCTGGTAACAGGGATAAGAGAGAAAGACTAATTCTTACTGCCAATATGATCAAGACTGGCAAGGTTAAATTTCCAAAGGAAGGGGCGGAAGATCTCATTAACCAAATCATCCACTTTGGAGTCGAGAAGCACGATGATATGGTAGATGCTTTTTCTACGCTTATATTAAAAGTGATCGAGGAACCACCCCACACACCATTCATCGGTTTTGCATAGTTTCTTTCCACACACCTTGACAAAACACCTGTTTCTTGCTATACTATATATAGTTCTTTGTAATGGATCAGTTAGGTTGAGACAAGCTTTTTGAGCCTTATTTTAGGACCTAAAAAGCTTGTCTCAACACGGGACTAGTCGTGCCGAAGCGTACTTCGGAAAAAGCTCAAAAGGCAGAAGGAGATAACGTCATGCAGACGATTACTCAGGCAACTGCCGGTCAGATCAAGCAGATCAACCGGTTCGCATCCGACGCCGTGGAGAAAGTTCTCACGGAGCTCGGTCTCGACAACCCTGGCGCCCAGCGCGTCATCGAACACGGCGACGAATTCGCCGAGGCCATTCGCACGGCCGCCCTCGCCTCGCTCAAGGACCTGTCGGTTTCCGACAAGTTCAAGGACGAAGAGGTGAAGTCCAACTACGGTTACCTCTCCGGTTACCGTAAGCCCAAGTCGATCACGGAGCAGACGAACATTCTGCGCCAGATCTTCCCGGGTGTCGGATTCGCCGACGAGAAGCTCGCGGA
>MHWM01000025.1:19374-19651 GCA_001824135.1 Candidatus Zambryskibacteria bacterium RIFCSPLOWO2_02_FULL_39_14
GGAAAGTTCTACAACTACCGTGACGGCCAGCTGAACGATCAGCGTCTGCGCCAGACGGCCAAGACGGCGTCCGTGTTCCAGAAGCTCAGCGATGAGCAGAAGGATCACGACATCCTCGTGGTGGCTGGTCAGTTCGGTCTGCGCCATCGGGGTCGTTCGGTCCGTCGTGCTCGTGAGGTCTTCTCGCAAAACGAGATCGGCCTTGGTGCTTTCGCGGTCGGGATCATGATCCTGACTCACGCGGAACGCCTCCAGAACGTGGACGATCTCTGGATCG
>MHWM01000026.1:0-13665 GCA_001824135.1 Candidatus Zambryskibacteria bacterium RIFCSPLOWO2_02_FULL_39_14
GCACGGTGTAGCCTGTTTCTGCATATTTGAACCCATAAGTGCACGGTTAGCATCATCATGGTTAAGAAACGGAATCATGGAAGTTGCTATAGAGAAAGCTTGGTTGGTAGCCACATCCATGAAATGAACTTCTTCGCGAGAAAGTGTTTGCGGAGTACCTTTGATACGGACTTCTACAATTTCAGGAACTATTTTGTCATCCACCACAGGAGTAGCCGCATGAGCAATGCTAAAATTTTCTTCCTCTAAAGCATTTAGATATTTAATCTCACCAGTAATCTTGCCATTTTTAACGACTGCATAAGGAGTCTCGATCATGCCAAATTCGTTAACCCGAGCATATGTGGCTAAGCGTAAGATAAGACCGATATTCGGACCTTCCGGAGTCTGAATAGGACAAAGGCGTCCATAGTGTGAAGGGTGTACGTCACGTACTTCATAACCAGCACGAGCACGATTGAGACCGCCGGGTCCGAGAGCAGATACTGTACGAAGATGTTCAAGTTCCTCTAAAGCATTAGTCTGTTGCATGAACTGTGACAACTGGTTAGTAGTGAAGAATTCTTTCATTCTAGCTTGAAGCGGTTTAGGAGAGATAAATTGCACTGGCAAGGTTACGTCAGTATCAATGGTGGACATCCTGTTTTGTATATTTCTTTTGATCTGAGCCATACCCACACGAATCTTGTGTTGGAAAAGTTCGCCGACAAAACGCACTCTACGAGAACTAAGATGGTCAATATCATCTTCTAGGGAACCGGGAGTAATGTTGAGATGGATGATATGAGAAATAATTAAAACAAGATCAGAAAGCGAGAGAGTGCGGTTTTCAATCTCTTTTGCAGTTTCTTTAATTCCAAAACGGTTATTAAATCTGAAGCGTCCTACACGAGACAGGTCATAACGTTCTTTATCAAATATTGAATGCACAAACTCGCGAGCATTGTCAGCGGCAGCCAAATCACCATCACGTAAACGCTTATGAATCTCTATGCATGCTTCATCTATGGTAGTGGTATGGTCTTTGGCTAAAGTTTTTTCTATATAATGTTTAGCTTCTGGAGTTTTTTCAAAAAGAGATAGAATCTTCTCGTTTGAAGTTACGCCATATGCGCGTAGAAGAGTTGTTACAGGAAACTTCCTCTTGCGATCGATTCTTACGTAGATTGTCCCGTCTAGATCAGTTTCGATCTCGATCCAAGATCCACGACTAGGGATAATTTTGGCGCCAAAAGTCTTTTTACCCTTCAATTCTTGGGCAGTGAAAGAGACTCCAGTAGATCGAGCAAGCTGGGGTACTACCACACGTTCAATACCAGAGATTATAAAAGTTCCATGAGAAGTCATCAGCGGGAAATCAGCCATAAATATCTCCTGCTCTTTCTCTGTATTCATGATCAAGTTCTTGAGTCGTACCCGAACTTTCAAAGGCGCCTCATAAGAGAGTTTTTTATCCTTGGCTACATATTCGTCAAACTTTGGCTCCGCTAATTCAAAACCGATAAAATCTAGTTGAAACTTCTTTTCTGAAAAATCTTTGATAGATGAGAATTCTTCGAAAATTTCCTTAAGACCTTTTTCAATAAGCCATTTGAAAGATTCTACCTGTGAGACCACAAGGTTAGGAATCTCGGCTAGAGGTTTCCTGAAACGACCGAAGTATTTCTTTACCCTGAGTGGGTTTGAAGAGTTCGGTTGCGATATATTATTGGGAGATTTTGGCGACGATGAGGGTGTATGCATGAGACAAAAAAAATTCAAAACACGCCACTTTTGTCGTGTCTATAAAAATAATTAATTCCGTTAAAATCTCCTTCGTTTCTGCCGTAACTCAATCGAACCCTGCCTATAAATAAACAGGTCGAAGTTACTCGCTATTCTACTTGCCACCCTTTCTTTGTCAAGTATATAAAAAGTAGAGGCAACTCATCGGTCGCCTCACCACAATTTCTGTAATCACCACTATTTACATTTTCTACCCTTCGCTCTGTTTCGCAACCAGCGGATTGCCAAGATTGAAAATGTGGTTTTGACACCTACTCCAGCTACAAAACCCACCCCCAACCAGCTGAGTCGATGCTCTTCACCCTGACTGAACATGGGCCCAAGATAAACACCAAGAACCCAGGCAAACAGAACACAAAAGATCACCACCCAAACTATCACGCGTATGTCCATATCACCCCCCGCGCGTACTATATCATGAGATAATTATTTTTTCTTTTTCCACTCTTCTATCTTGGCTTTGTGTCCCGAAAGAAGTATTTTTGGGACACGGTATTTCTTACTTTTATATATAAAGACTTCCGGTCGAGTATAGACTTCGCTTGAGGCAACACGCCTTTCTTCAATAGAATCAATATTACCAAGCACACCCGGTACCTGACGAGCCACTACATCTAAAATAAACATAGCTGGCAATTCCCCTCCTGTCAGGACAAAAAGTCCAACTGTTATTTCTTCCACTTTAAAAATTTTCTTCACCCGCGCATCAATACCTTCATATCTTCCACAGATTAAAATGACGTGTTTATACTTCCCAACAATCTTACCAGCGTAATCATTAGTAAACTGCTTACCTCTAGGAGAGAGGAAAATAATTTTTGTGTTTAATTTTTTGTTTTTTGTTCGTTTTAAAGCCGCTTCGACAGCTTTAATTACTGGTTCAGCCTGTATAACCATACCGGGACCGCCAGCATATGGTGGACGATCGATTCTTTTATGCTTATCTTTGGTAAAATCGCGTGGATTATAGAATGAAACTTTTATCTTATTATCTTCTATTGAGCGTTTGATAATAGACTCGCCAAGATACGAGCTGAAAGCTTTAGGAAACAAAGTAATAATATGGAAATGCATTTATCCCGATAGAAAAAGTTAGTCTAGATTTAAATCATCGACAGCTTCGTCTAAAGTTTTAGAGACGGGAGAGATCTTAGTATCAGGTGTTCGCCAAGTACCAGAACCAACGGGTTCGTTAATCTTTAAATTTATTCTGGAATTATTTTTCATACCTACTACACGTAAGAGAATCCTGATAGCCTTGGCTGTATTACCAGAACGACCTATCACCTTGCCCATATCATCTGGGTGAACATCCAAAGTCATAAGCACACCCATTTCATCAACGGTTCTTTTTATCTTAATATCATCTGGGTGACCCACCAATGCCTTTACAACATATTCTAAAAACTGTACGTCATCAATCATAATCTTTTCTTTAAGGGTAATTATCCAACCTTCTCTTCTATAACTTCTATTGTAGCATCTTCTTTAGTCTCTTCGATCGTCGGAGTTATAGCACTTCCAGTCTCTTTTTCACTCTGAGTTTCTGTTGTAGGTTGTGAATCGTTTGTTGCTGGTGTTGCTGGTTTCTCCTCTGGTACTGGAGCTTTTTTAGACACTGCTGAAACATCGATTTTTGAAGCATTTATTATTCTATGTCTCACAAGTAGATTATTGACAGTAGCTGTAGGACTTGCCCCTTTAGATAACCAGTATTGAATACGTTCGGTATTTAAAGAATCTTTAGATTTACGAGGGTCATAAGAACCCAGAATTTCTTTAAAGCGACCACTTTTGGTCGAGTTTAGAGAATCAGTTAAAACAAGCCTGAAGCTCGGCTCGTGTACTCTACCCACCCTCTGCAACCTGATTTTAAGCATGGGAGTACATTAGCAAAAATAGGTAAATATTACAAATCTTTTTCTGCTTCGATAAACTCATCCAATTCACCGTTCAAAACTCTTTCCACATCCCTCACTTCGACATCGGTGCGGTGATCTTTAACCATTTTATACGGATGAAGCACATAAGAGCGTATCTGGTTACCCCACTCTATCTGGGTAGTTTTGGAAATATACATACCTTTTTCTTTAGCTTTGCGTTCATCTTCCAGTAATTTATAGAGCTTGGCTTCAAGGAGTGTCTGGGCCTTTTCTTTATTCTGTGCCTGGGAACGTTCGGACTCTACATGAACAGCAAGATTGGTAGGAATATGCACAAGACGCACCGCCGTTTCGCGTTTATTGACATTCTGTCCACCCGGTCCAGATGACTTCGAATATTCTATTTTGATTTCCTCCGGAATAATTTTAATTTCTCCAATCTTCTCAAATTTAGGGATCACCTCAACCATAGAGAAAGAGGTATGACGCTTTTGCGAAGCGTTGAAAGGCGAAATGCGTACTAGACGATGCACACCTGACTCATTCTTCAAAGTACCATATACACTTTTACCTCCAATATCGAGAGTAATATTTCTATACCCACCGTGGTCATTCTCATTTTTATGCACTACAGAGTAAGACCACTTCTGTTTATCGAAAAATTTCATATACATTTCTAAAAGTATTCGGGAAAAATCTTCTGCATCATCACCTCCGGCTCCAGAGAAGATAGTCATCACTGCTCCACCTCTATCATACTTCCCTATTCCGGATAATTCATCCTTTAGACTTTCTAATTCCCGAATTTGCGATTGAGCCTTATTCTTGTCAATCCAAAAATCTGCCGTACTCATATCGGTCTCAATTTTCTCTATTTTCTGTTTTATATCTTCTAAATTTGCCATGAGCCGAAGGCCGGAATTGAACCGGCGACCTACGGTTTACGATACCGTCGCTCTACCAACTGAGCTACTTCGGCTTGTTCAGCAACTTTAACAAAAAGAATAGGTAAATAAAAGATTGGAGTCTAATTGAGACGCTGTCTTAATACAGTATAAAGACTGATATTTCGCACAAAAAAAAGAATGGTAACAGCTGTTAAAACAACAGAAGATTGGACCAGTAACTCAGTATCAAAAAATGCTGACATAAAATAGCTATAGAAACTTTCTGAAGTAGACATGTTTATTAAAACACTCGGGATAGAAACAAAATAGATAAGGACTGATGCTAAAACTAATAATACAAAAGATTCAGCGATAAAAGGATTCTTCAATTTACGCATAAAACATACTAAATACACGCCAAACATTATTCTACTTTTCATAGTTAGATTTATCATATCATTTCTATAGCGATATCTTTAAATTGTTTTTTAGCCCGATGAAGACCGGAGCGTACAGAAGAAAGAGACAAGCGTTCCAGAATAGCAATCTCTTTGTAACTTTTTTCTTCAAAAAAATAAAGGGAGAGTAACCGAGACAGTCTTGTGGGTAAGCGAACAAGAACTGATTTTACAAACGATACTTGTTCTTTATCATCATAGTCAGATATGCTAGACATTGTATCCAAATTAGCAAAATCTACATTCTGTACACGAGACGATTCGACAATCTTTCTCGACGACAAACTCAAGCACGTATTCGTAAGAATTTTATATGCCCAAGACCGGAAACTGGCATCTTTACGTTTTGAAAACTTATGCGCGTATTTATATATCTTGATAAATGTCTCTTGTACAGCATCTTCAGCAAGATCGTGTGATCTAAGTATATGGAATCCTTTGCGCAAGAACGCTTCCTGATAACGATCCACCAATATGCCAAACATCCATGGACGGTTTTGTGAACTCTTTAGAATCCTGACATCTGAAAGTGGAGATTTGGTCTTCATATGCAAGGGAACAGGGCGCGCATCTGCGTGCTCCCATGTTTATTATAATATTGTTCCCTTCATCTATTATAACTCTTTTAAAAGGTGAAAAGTTGCATCGAGCTTATAAAGGATATCTTGGATCGAAAACAATACGACTCATAATAATTTTTTAAATGATTCTATCATCTGGATATCATTAGGATCTGTCCCGTGAAGTTCCGCAATAGTGTAGGCCATAGCTCCGGCTACAACAAAGGTGAATATGAGTTTATATACCGCATCTTCAGGCATGTTTACAGATTCCAAATCTACACCCTGTGTAGACATAAATTTTTGAAAAGCTTCCATATGATGCTCTAATTTCACATCACCTTCTGGATCCAAGAGGATTAGTATCTTAATCCTTTCTACCAAAGGTCCTGCTGTCTTTGGAATAATCCCCTGCATCTCGTTGTGCGCCAGTTCGGGAAAATAATTATAAAACGCAGGCACCTTGGCAGTTTCATTGAGAATTATCTTCCATAAGTAAGACAGATTCTTATTTACTCTGGAAGAATAAATTACTGGAATTTTGTTCTCAAACTTTTTACCCAAATCTTGCCCTAGCTCACAAGCTTTTGAAAAATCAACATTACTTTTTTCCAATTTCTCTATCAAATCATCCTTACCTAATACACGCAGAAGTCCTTTCAGTGTATAAATGACTGCGTTCCTAGGCTGAAATCCTGAAGGAATAAGAACATAAGGAATATTATGCTCCTTGGCAATTTCTAAAAGTTTACCACCAGATGCAATCACAGCCAGAGGATACTTCTTGTCCAGAGCTTCTTGTACAAAACTCAAGGTCTCTTTCGTATTACCAGAATACGATATGGCCACATACAAAGTTTTGCCTTCATGCTTTTCTGGAAAACCATAATCATCATGAATCCATGCCGGAAATAATGGGTCAAGGAAAAAGAGTAGTCGAGCCGCCATACCGGAACCACCCATACCACCGATAATCACATTATCGTATTGAGTAAAATCTTCTGGTAACAAACCGCCTTCTAATACCGGAGAAAATGATAATTGATCCTTTAATTCTTTTTCTTTCATGATAATTATTTTATTTTATCAAATCTTGGAGTGTCTTTACGACTTCACTCGAACTTACTTTATCAAAAATTCCTGAACAAAGAAAGACATCCCGCCACCACTCGCTGACGCTCGCCATCAAGCAAAATACTCTTTTCCTTTTAGAAGAAAAAATTATTAAAAAACCAAGTTTTTCTTGATTTTCTTAATAAGAGAAAAATCTTTCAAGGATTTAGGCTTATGTTGAAAAACATCAAATCCTTTTTCCTTGTATCTTGGTATTAAATGCCAATGAACATAATTTGCTTCGTCCATATAAACTAAATAGACTTTTTTTACATTTAAAGTTTTAAGTAACGCATTTCTTACGGCAAAAACGGTATCCATTAAATAATCATAATCCCTGTCAGGAAGCAACTTTAAATCTGAAACTTTTTTTCTCAAAACAACAACTGTATGCCCATCTGTAATAGGAAATTTTGCTAAACAAGCGTATAAATTTTGGTCATCATAAATTAAAGATTGTTTTGATGGTTTGAGGAGATTGTTCATAAATTTATTTTTCAATTTGAGAATAACACAATTAAAGAAAAAGCGGAAGAATTAGTTGTCGCCGTTGAATTATTTAAAATAAAAAAGTGGCGACTACTATATTCGTCGCCACCCTGTGTTCAAGCTCTCCTTTCAAAATCAGCAAAAACAAAGTTCTTTTGTCAAGAATTCTATTTCTTGCCGAAGTTCATCTGGAGTTGCGTATTCTCCCTCGAGAATCAACGGAACGTTTTTGACGGAAAGGACCCGGCCAACAAATTCCACAATCCTTCTGACGTTTGCCGCTTTACAAACTCGAGAATGGATATTGTCACTTGTCTCTCCGCTTACATGAAGATGTACCAATTCGCCTTTCAGCGATTCGAGAAGATCGCCAGCATATCTCATTTCATGGTCATGTTCATATGCGTGTTGGACATCCAAAACGAAGCGGCAACCGACAATTTTCACTAATCTTTCCAATTCCGCCAGATCAAAACCGCTGTCCTTTCTTGAATCCATGTTCTCAATTGCCAGAGGAATACCGCCGGAAATCATTTTTTCGTAATGTTCCGTCGGATAATCGCTATCCACTTTCAGCGGGTGAGTTAATGCGACAATTGCGCCACAACGAGCAACAGCATCTCGTGCCATTGCGAGCTGATGCTCTGGCCTTTGACCATTAACGTCGGGTAGGTGCAAAGATCGATAAGTGAAAGTTTGGACGTCAAATGCTTCACCCACTTTCAATGAGAGCATTTTTTTGTCGTTACTGTCCCAACTAGCCAAAAAGATTTCTACGCTATTGGCTCCGGCTTGTTTCAGAACGACTTCCTGCTGACGCAACGAATAAATTTCTTTCTCATACAACCAGCCCGTTGAAGGACCAATCATCAATCTTGCCTGAATGGGATTCATTTAACACCTCTTTTTTGATTTTTAATGTGCAATTTGCCGCGACTCTCTCACGGCAGAGAACATCAAAAACTATTTTCGATATCGTTAATATGATAGCATGGCGTATCTTAAAAGTCAAGGTTGGAAATCGGTTTCTAACTTTGGCGAGAGAGCAAAAAATTTTATCGTGGAGCCGTTGTCCGGGATCGAACCGGAGACCTTCGCCTTACCATGGCGATGCTCTACCAACTGAGCTACAACGGCAAGTGAGGAGCAGAGAGGATGCTTGCATACGCTCTAGCTCCGAACGCCACTGTTGCAAGCGACTCTAGCTTACAACGGCAAATAACGGCCTTAATCTTATAGAGTTTTAGTACGTTTGGCAAAAAAGTTTTAACTTATCACCAGTCACTTTTACTACCCAATCTCCAAAATTGGCCCGTCTCTTTGACAGTACTGACCAATATAAAAATATCATCAGCAGCTTGTTCTGGAGTTCTATCTGGTCCTTCAATTTCAGTTGCTACCTTATAACCCATATCAGTCTTAACCCACCCCGGAGCAAGAGCAGAAACAATAATCCCCTTGTCCTTGACTCGAAAAGCGAGATGCCGTGTATACATATTTAATGCCGCTTTGGAAATACGATAACCAGCAGCGCACTCGTCATCTTCTATCAGTTCAGGTTTGGAGATTACTCCATAACCAGAACTTAGATTTACGATATGGCTATCTTTTTCAAATATTGATAGAAGTCTCTCGGTTATATCAATAATTCCCACCAAATTAACTTCAAGAGTTTTCCGTACTTTTACAGGATCAGTAATTTTGTCTTCAGCATCAAGCAAAATGCCAGCATTATTAATTAGAGCATTAAGTTTTGGCGCAATCTCTTTTACCTTCTCTGCTAAATTCTTAACACTCTCTGAACTAGATTGGTCGTATTGAATATCCACTAAATTATCGTGCTGGATAGGGATTTGAGTATTCAAATAAGTCCCTATTACACGCCAGTCATTTTCCAAGAATTTTTTGGCAGTTGCTAACCCAATACCTCTACTTGCCCCAGTAATTAATACTGTTCTCATACCAAAAGCATATCAGGTTAAAATTGAGTTGTCCTTACTGTACAACATATAATTACTGAAAATCCAGAATGCACGAGCTACTTGTCCCGCGAAGCTTTAGCGAAGTGGGAGAGAATAATATTAGAATTAAAATTATAATCTCTTTGTAATTTTCTGATAAATCACGGAGCGGTGCATAATCGCTAAGATATATACTCTATTTCTATGTATTCTAAAAACGACACGATAATTTCCAACACGAAGTTTGCGGTAACCCTTTAGAGACCTTCGAAGAGGCTTCCCGTAAAAGTCAGGGGCAAGAGTGAGTTTGTCTTCTATCGCAGATCTAATTTTACTCCGCCAGACTAGGGAAAGACCAACGATGTCTTCCTTCACTACTTTAGTGTGATAGGAAATCTCAAAATTTACCGCCATGCAACTTTGTGAGAAACAAATTTGGTAGACGAACTATCCCGACCTTCGGCGATAGTATTTAGAATATTATCCTCCTCAATTTCAAGAGCAAAACGAAGTAGATGCTCCGCCTTAGTTGCTTGTGGCATCTGATCACGTTTAGCAAGCTTTATGAGAGCGTTATCAAGCTCTTTTGAAATACTTATATTAATGCGTTTCTTTGTTGTAGGCATATATGTAAGTGTATCAGAAGTGTATCAGAAGTGTATCAGTTGTCAACGACACCTTTTGGATGTGCGAACTACTTGTCCTGACTTGTAGTGAGCTTGTCAAACTAGCTAGTCCAAGGAGTGGACAACATCAGAACTGGATTTGAGAGTAAAAACGATACGATAATCTATATATCCACTTTTGATTTCACTATATAACAAAAATGGAGAGACGATTTCTCATCTCTCCATTCAGAGCGGTTCGTGCTCAAACCTCTCCTGCCGTGTCATACCCTCGTTGTAATAGGACCTTGCTCTGATTTGATGAGATTATCTCTTACTGGGAAACATATCGTGCTTATTTTCATATTGGTCTCCTTTGTAAGTTCTCTCTATTCTTCAGAATATACACCAGTAATACAAAAGTCCAGTTCAAATCTCGTAGATATGTGAACCACGTAAAATAACAAAAATCCTGATTTCAGGATTTTTATTCTCATGTGGCTCGCTAAGACTAAGCTTTCGCTTCGTTCACTTGTCCCCCTTGTGGGAGCCACGTGGACTTACTACAAGCAAATCTTTACGGGGCGCGAGTGATGGGACTTGAACCCACGGCCTCTTCCGTGACAGGGAAGCGCTCTAACCAGCTGAGCTACACCCGCATTATGCTTTAAATTAACAGATTTTTCGCACTTATTCAATCTAGTGCCGGTGAATGGAATCGGACCATTGTTTGAGGCTTATGAGTCCTCTGTTCTACCATTGAACTACACCGGCAAGTAAGAAGTTTACTATATTATAAAACGTTGCTTTTCTCAATAAAAAGCGTAAAATAACGCGAATAGCGGGTTGGAGGAGTAGTACCTCGACAGGCTCATAACCTGTAGGCGTCCGTGCAAATCGGGCACCCGCAACCATTTAGATACAAAAGACACCTCGAGGTGTCTTTTGTATTGTAAAACATTTTCAAATCACATTAAATTCTTTAAACACTTTTTCAAAGAGAGCCAGAACGCGTTTTGTCTCACGTTCATTCAATTGAAAATTTATTCCGGAATGAGCGATATCATTTCTCACTTTATGTGCTTCCCAAGCATCATCTAGAGTAAGAAAATTATTTTTATCAACTGACTTTAACATCTCACCTGTGGAATCCCCTTGGTAACCCAAGTTACGTAAAAGATCCTCCAACATCACATCTGCTTCCATAACAGCCAAGCGCCAATCTGAATCATTACTAGAGTTCATGTATTCTAAGACCTTATTCCACTTTTCATTACCATCTTTTAATCCCCCACTTTCAGAAACAAGAGAAATTTCAGACACAGGATTGTAAATCTTTTTTTCCTCTATTTCGATACCTCTAAGTTTCCAGAAATTATAAACAATACCGATAAATGCCAAGATACTTGTAATTACTGCCACAATTTTCCATATCGGCCAAATGTGTGCCAGAAAATAATCTATTATTCTAGTCAAAAGACCTTCGGAAATGAAATTTTCAAAAAAATTAAGCAGGGCGGTGGCCACTGCTCCTAAGAGGATAAGTCCTGCAAGTAAAGATATTATTCGTTCAGTAGCTTCTCTATCACTCATACTTTTTATATTTATTATCTATCATACATCATTCTATTCTCCTAAAAATTCTTTACCCGCAATAAACAAATTGTCTTCCCGTCCAAGTCCTGCGGTCAGCTCGATGCCTAATGGCAATACTCCGTCGAAACCAGAAGATAGAGAAATACACGGCAATCCTGCGATATTTGCCGGCACAGTAAAGATATCTTCCAGATACATAGCTAGCGGGTTTGAAATTTTTTCTCCAATTTTAAATGCAGGGGTAGGTGTGGTCGGTGTTAAGATCAGATCAATTTTTTTAAAAGCTTCTTTCAACTCATCTGTAATCAGTTCTTTCATCCTCAAGGCACTCCCATAATATTCATCATAATAACCAGAAGAGAGGACATAGGTACCGAGAATTATCCTTCGACGCGTTTCCTTGCCAAAACCTTGACCACGAGTTTTAAAATAGTCTTCTATGACATCCGAACCATCTTTATGCAACCCATATTTCACTCCGTCGAAACGAGCCAGATTTGAAGAAGCTTCAGCAGGCATGATGATGTAGTATGCGGCTAGAGAATGCTGTATATGAGGAAGTTCAATATCTTTTATCTCATATCCGAGTGATTTAAATTTTTCTACGGCTTTTTCAAAATTCTTCTTCACACTTTCATCTACTCCTTCACTTTCCACAAACGTTCTAGGAATACCTATTATCTTAGAGAACTTTTTCTCTTTAGGATAAGTTTCGTCAGATATAGTAGTACTATCTAAAATATCTTGTCCTCGTATCGCGTCATATAGAATCTCTGCATCACTGACAGTCCTAGCAAACGGTCCTATCTGATCAAGTGATGATGCCAAAGCTATAAGACCAAAACGTGATACTCTGCCATAAGTCGGCTTTAGACCAACTGTACCGCAGAAAGCCGCCGGCTGGCGGATAGAACCACCAGTATCAGAACCGTAGGAGCCAAGTACAAAACCTGCTCCTAGAGCAGCTGCTGAACCTCCAGAAGAACCACCCGGCACTCTAGATAAATCATGAGGATTCTTGGTCACACCATAAGCAGAACTTTCTGTAGAACTACCCATAGCAAATTCATCCATATTGGTTCTACCCAAAATAATGGCACCGGCATCTTTCAATTTCTTGACAGCTGTACTGTCATAAGAAGAAATAAAACCTTCAAGAATCTTTGAACCAGCGGTGGCAGATTTACCATCGACAAGTATATTATCTTTTATAGCAACAGGAATACCGAGAAGAGGTAGATTTTCACCTTTAGTTATTTTTTTATCAGCTTCATCTGCTTGCGCTAGCACGTCGTCAAATACTTCCAAGAAAGCATGTACATCTTTATCCTTTTCTTTAATAACATCTAAAGAAGCTTGCGCGAGTTCCCGCGCAGAAAATTCTTTTTTCTGAAGAGCGTCGCGAGCGCTTTTTATCGAAAGATTGGCAAGATCTGGCATTACAAAATTTTCTTCACTTTTATATAATAGCCTTCATTCATTGGTGCTTGTTCTAAAACCTTCTTAGTATAAATACCTGATTCGTGTGGTTTGACATCTTCCCTCATGATGTTCCCCAAGGTCTTGCCTTGAGAATCCGATATTAAAGGCAAGACCTTTGTGTTCTTAATCTCTCCAACATAATTGAGAATGACATCGAATTCATGAGACAAACTTTCTGCCTCTTTATCATCAATATCAATACGTGCCAATTTGGCTAGATCTATCACTTTTTCCTTATCCATTTCAACATTTTAGCATAAAAAAACCCAGAGAATGCTGGTGCATTTTCTGGATTGAAGTGACCGGTCGGGACCCTGGGACAGGTCCCGACCGGTTGTCGCTTGTGTTTAAGAGCTCAATCCCGCCCGACGATCAAATCGGGAAGGTACAGGTGTTGGTCTCTCTCCCCCAAGCAACATCCTTGAAATCCCACAGAACAGGTGATCGTCTTTGCCCCGTCCCGTTCTCTAGAATTTCAAGATTAAACGTAACCGATACGCCTCTGCATTGGACCGACAGGTTCGCGAGCACTCTCACAGCGGATGCACCTTCGTGCTCCAGGAAGAGACCGAAGACGAACTTCTTCGATAGGCTTACTGCAATCCATGCAGGTAGAGGGAATTGTTCCTTTCCTCCGCGCTTCGGCGAGAAACCTCTCCTCCTCCTCTTTGCGGCTCAGTTCACGACGAACCAAGACAGTCCTCACTTCAACGTAGCTGTCATGATCTGCCACAGACCTGTCGCATGTGTCTCCACCAGATGGAACGCTCGACTTCGGCATGTGAATGTGATGAGGTATACCAGTTCCCACGACAACCTCCATCTACAACGCGAGCAGTTGGTAAG
>MHWM01000026.1:13721-16792 GCA_001824135.1 Candidatus Zambryskibacteria bacterium RIFCSPLOWO2_02_FULL_39_14
TATCTATTTATTTTCAAGTAGTTTTATGAACTCTCGCTCATCTAATACCTTTACACCCAATTCACGCGCTTTCTCAAGCTTCTCACCCGGCTCAGCACCTACCACCACATAATCAGTATTTTTAGAAACCGACTCCCGCACCAAACCACCGAGAATGTGTACTTTATCTTTCGCCTCTTCGCGAGACATTTTCTCAAGTGTACCAGTGAGTACAAAGCTTTTATCAGCAAGAGTTCCTTGCCGTCTAGTTATAACTTCTTTTGCTACATGTACTTGTTTCAACAATCGTTCAAAAAGTTTTTTATTCTCTTTGTCAGTAAACCAGTCAATAATAGACCGTGCCACTACCGGTCCCACTCCGTCTAGCTGTTCTAGCTCATCCATATCGGCTTCGGAAAACTTCTCCGCTGTTTTAAAATGTCTGGCCAAGTCACGTGCGGTTTCCTCCCCTACTTGCGAAATAGAAAGCGAAGCAATAAAACGCGCCAAAGTAACATTACGTGCTTTCTCTATAGCTTTGAGCAAGTTATTTATAGACTTCTCACCAAATCTTTCCAAAGTCTCCAGATCACCTTTCTTAATAGTAAATACATCATCAAAATTAGATACAATTTTAGCATCCATAAGCTGGTTTATAATCTTTGGTCCTAAACCATCTATATCAAAAACTCTCCTTGAAACAAAGTGTCCTAGCTTGCGTCTCTGTTGTTCAAAAGAATTTTTAGCCACACACCGATAAGCTACTTGGCCAGGTATGCGTTCGATTCTTCCATCGCCACCACAAAGTGGAAAATGATTTGGAAATTTAAAGACCTTCTCTTTGCCAGAGCGCATTTCGGTTAGCACTCTCACTACTTCAGGGATAACATCTCCAGCCTTCTGAATTACTACTACATCACCTATTCGAATATCTTTACGCCTTATCTCATCTTCATTATGCAGAGTGGCTCTTGAGACTATCGAACCAGCGACTAAAACAGGTTTAAGTGTCGCTACTGGAGTAAGTACGCCTGTCCGACCAAGTTGGAGAGTAATGTTTTCTACTGTAGTCGTCACTTGTTCGGCTCTAAATTTGAAAGCAATGCCGAAACGTGGTGACTTGCCTGTATAACCAAGTATTTCTTGATGTCTTCTAGAATTTACTTTAACTACAATACCGTCCAAAAGATAATCTTCTTTATCTTTTTTCTTTTCCCATTCCTTCCAAAATTTAATAACTTCTTCAATATTTTCAAATTTCCTAAAGTGAGGATTAACTTGGAAACCCAATAATTTTAGAATCCTAAGCTCCTCCTCTTGCGTCCCATAGGTTAAACCTCTGTATTTTGCAATATCATAGATAAACGAATCGAGTTTGCGCCCACGAGTAATAGATGAGTCAAGTTGACGAAGAGAGCCCGCAGCGATATTACGAGGATTAGCAAACAATTCTTCACCCTTCTTCTTTCTTTCTTTATTCAATGCTTCAAAAATACTCTTTGGCATCCATATTTCGCCTTCTACTATAATAGATAGCGGTTTTTCTAATTTAAGCGGAATGGATTCTATAGTGCGTACATTATTTGTGACATTTTCTCCAACCTTTCCGTCACCACGTGTCGCAGCCATCTTTAACACTCCTTTTTCATATGTTAAGACAATTTTAAGACCGTCGATCTTAAGCTCCGCTAAGTATTGTGGAGAAACTTTAAGAAGACGTTTAATCCTTTCGTCAAAGTTACGAATATCATTTTCATCAAAAGCATCATTGAAAGACCACTGTGCCACTTGGTGTTCCACTTTTTCAAACTCTTTCAGAGGTGCATCACCCACTTTACGAGTCGGAGAATCCGGCGTTATAAGTTCAGGGAAATTTTCTTCTATCTCTTCAAGTTCACGAACTAAAGCATCATAAGCAGTATCCGATATCTCAGACTTATCAAGAGTGTGATATAGATGGCTATGACGATTTATCGTCTTTCGGAGCAATTCGACTCTTTTTATAACATCTTTAGAAACTTTTTTAGGCATCTTTAACTTGTAGTGAGCCAGTTGAACTAATAAGTCACACGTACAGCACGTTCTACACGTCTAGTATTCGACACGCTACAAGTATTATACCCTTTAGATTCTATCTGGGTTGTCACTCCCACTTTAGTCACGGTTACTATAGCGCAATAAGGATCGGGGGCAAAATCTATACGATTTATCACACTAGTAGGACCACCCCCAACTGTCCATTGATTCGTGGAATTATTAGCATCTCTGTTGCAAAAGATAGTTGAAGTAGAAGAAGTTGAGAAAGCACTAATTCCAGTAGGACTCTGGATATCCCAAAAAAGTGCGCACTCAATACCCGTATCGGCCGCATAAAAGGCATGTTGAGATTCGTGACCAGAAGCAGATACAAGCAACTGTCTTTTTGCTAGACTTACAATTCCTCCCGCTATAAGAAGAAGGGTTCCCATTAAAATAATTGACACGAAAAGCGTAAAACCTCCTGCTGTATTTAGAGAAAATCTTTTCTTTATTTTATTAAATATAATTTTCATATAATTTTTTCTTGGATTACTGCCAGTCTAAAAGATTTTCTCTTGCTCTAAATTGTCTAGTGATGAGACCCTTAGACCAATCGACCGTTACTACTACGGATATTTCATTTGAATTTATTGATGTTAAGATTATCTGTCTTTTGAAAATAGTAGGTGTCCAAGAAGAATCATAGCCAAAGAAACCTGTGGACTGGTTTTGTCGTAATATCGGACAATTCCCAGGAGAACTGCAGGCAATAGGTAAAGAACTTGCAACAGGATCGACCGTGCAAGCTTTACCAAAATAACATGGGTCACTAGAAAGGTAAGATATACCGTTAAGCCAATGAATATTTTTTAGGCCATTTTCATCACGTATATTTCTTATCTGTTCAAACCCTTCTTGTGCAAGGTAGAAAGCAGCAACTTGATCTTTAGAAAAAGTATATGACAAGATACCTATGCGTACAGCACTGACAGCTCCAGTAATGGCTAATACCAATATAGTTATAGAGATAAGACTCTCTATAATAGTGAATCCCTTATTGGTCGTTGATTGTT
>MHWM01000027.1:0-5476 GCA_001824135.1 Candidatus Zambryskibacteria bacterium RIFCSPLOWO2_02_FULL_39_14
TGACACATATATCCACCCGCAATATCGTAGCAATGATGATCCTCGTATGAAACGTTATTTTTCGTCACGTTTATCCGAAGAACAATTTAAGGAAATCGTTAGCGAGATTCATAAAGAGGATTTGATTAGCATGTCGACTCCATTTGATGAGGAGTCGGTCGATATGCTCGATCGATTAAGTGTCCAGGTAATTAAGATTGCCAGTTCATCGGCTAAAGATTGGCCGTTGCTTAAGTGCGTTGTTAGATCAAAGAAGCCAGTAGTCTGCTCAGTTGGAGGTTTGCCCCTAAAGGACATTGACGTTCTTTATAATTTCTTTAAGGAGAACGAGATTGATTTTGCCTTGTTACATTGCGTTAGCATGTATCCTACACCAGAGGAGCATATGCAATTACACAAAATATCTGTAATGAAAAAAAGATATCCAGATATATCAATAGGATTCTCCACGCATGCTCCCTCTGACAATTTAAGTGCGATACAGTTAGCTCACGCACTTGGCGCCAGATTATTTGAAAGACATGTGGCTATTCCAGATGAACAATTGGAAGAAAATCTTTTATTCTATAAAATCCGTACTTATACAATGACTCCAGAACAGGCAGTCAAATGGCTTGCATCTTATAAGGAAGCTGTGGCCATGTGCGGTTCTCTAAATGCCGATTCTGTTCTACCAGAAGAGAAAGAAATACAGACATTGAAGACAATGATGCGTGGTGTGTATGCAAGGTCTAATTTGAAGAAAGGGGAACTGATAAAACGTAAAGATGTTTATTTTGCCATCCCACTTTCCGAAGGGCAAATGTCTTCGGGAGAGTGGCAAGAAGGATTTGTGGCAAACCAAACATATGTACCAGATCAGGCTATTCTTAATAACACTGGAACTAAGGGTAAATGAGTAGTAACTATGTACTCATCTGGGATTGGGATGGTACTCTTGTTGATTCTCTAGATTATAAATACGGCGATATTTGGGATAAGGTTTTTCTCGGTGAACCAGAAAGAGTTAAAATTGTAAAAGATTTTATTAAAACATCAAAGGGAAAAGGTGTAAATCGTTATGGTCTTATCAAACACACTTTGCTAAATACTGGTTTGCCAGAGCTTGCAGAATTATCTGATGAATTGTTTAAGAAGCATTCATTAATCACAAAATATGTAAATAGATATGATCAATTGTCAAAGTTTCAAATTGAAGAAGAACTTTTCTTGCTAGCTGGGGTAAAAGATATGCTCGAGCGACTACAAATAACAGGATACTCAATGTATATTATATCTGGTGGGGGAACTGATAATAGTTTGCAAAATATGGCAGAAAGTCTGGGTATTAGGAAATACTTTCGAGACATCTTAGGTTTTGGTGGCGTAGGAACACGATTGATAAGTTTTGGTAAACGCGAAAATTTTGATCGTCTGATAAAAATCGAACAAAATTTTAATCCATCCAACTGCATTATAATTGGAGACGGAGAAACCGATCTTCAGTTTGCAAATGATGTTGGTTGTAGGTTTATAGGAATAGCAAATGAATGGAATAAGTGGCAAGTAGACAATACAAATATTGTTTCTTCGGTTACTGATGTGGAAAAACTGATAAACCCATGACGAAATCAATCCTAATAATTTTTAAGAATGAATTGCCAGTAAAGGATGAAATGTGGTGGCAACAATTTGAGACAATAGTTGCTCCAAAGAGATTTGAAGAAACTATTCATAAATACGGTATTCATTTTGTCGATTTAGATACCATGGTAGACCCCGGTAGTATAGAAAAAGCATTAGAGTTGGTTCGAAAACTTTCTGTTGTAATGACTTTAGATGGCAGACGGGTATCAAAAATTATAAATTATAAAGGTTTCGATCTTTGGTGGATGTATTACGATGAGTTGATGTACAAGTTTTGTCTACCATACACTCAATACCATCGTTTACTTGAATATTGTAAGATTTTTTCGAAGATTATTCTTTATGAACCACCATTTGGCAGTCTTTTCAAGCATTTCCTAGACGCCCATAACTGTCAGTACTTAATATCCGGGAAATCTCCCAAGAAGTTTCCACCATTGGGAACCTTGCTTCAAGCTATCGCATCGATTCCATTTTTAGTATGGATAAAAATAAAAAGTCCAAAATTGATGGTTTGGTCTGGTGATAAGCTTGACCCAAAGCTTAATCATGATTTCAGGATGAGATTTATTTACGAAGAGCTTCATAGAAGAAATCTAAAATATGTTGAATTTATTAGAAGCATTGAGCCATTTTCTACAGTACTTCGGCATGCATTACAACGCAGAAGACCAGTAATCTATTCTTATGCCATTGTCACTATAGTTCGTTCCGTAGCAAGTTTTTTGGGTTGGGGGAATAAACATACAATCTCCAGTATTCGTCCTAGTGTGGAAGCTAAAGATGAACAAAAGTTCTTATTTTTAGTGTCTACTAATTATCTCTGGAATGTTACGGGAGACATATGGGCAATACATGTTATGAAATTTCTCCTGAAATTTATTGGAATAAAAGCAGCAGTATTGAATGCAGCTGTCAATCGCAACTTTCCAGAAGTTTTAGCCTGCAAGTTACTAAACATTTCTACAATAGGGATTCAACATGCAGCTACTCCTAAAAATTATTTTGTTTCCGATTTCATGCACGAGTTCGATGGAAAAAAATTGTTGTCCGTCGATAAGTATGGGCTATGGTCTCGGTGGTGGAAAGAATACTATATTAAAAATAGTAGAATTTATAAACCAGAACAACTTTTTGTCTCAGGTCTTATGTGCCCTCTAAAAAATGAAGCCGTTTCCTCATACACCACTCGAGAAAAAGGAAGGCAAATCAAAGTACTTTTTGTGGCTGAACAATTGGCCGCACCTTTGGAAATCATGCCTTATCTTGAGGCGCTTATGGAAGAGAAAGATCTCTCACTTTATTTGAAAGTACGTTCATATGGTGATGGTTTTGAGAATTGGCTTAAAGCTAACCGTCCAGATATCTTGGAAGAACTAGGTCAGGAAAATATCTTGAGAGGGAGTATGCATGAAGCTTTTGCCCAATGTGATGTCGTAGTCGGTTCTCATAGTACTGGCGTTTTAGAAGCATTAATGTGCCTAAGACCTCCAATTTTTTTCAATACAGATAAATGGGGGGATTATTTTGAGCTTAAATCACTTAGTCTTCCATGTAATTTGTTTGCTGATAATCCCACAGAACTTATAAATTATATTAAGGAGAGTATAAATATATCTCCGGATGTTTTAAAAAGACTTCAGAAAATGTTTTTTGGTGACCCATACAAGAATGGCTGTAAATGGGTTGTGGATCAGCTGGAAGATGTGCTTTCAAATGGGTGCATTACAAAGTAATAAGCCAAGATACCACTGAAAGATCTAATGATAATGTGAGTAAAGATAAGACCCATAATTCCAAATATGGGAAGAAGGATTAAGAAAAGTATTATTTGTAAAATAGGAACAATTGTTCTATGCAAGTAAAGTTCTGTCTTCTTTTTATGAGTCATGAGTGTTTCGTTGAATATGGTGCCAGAAACAGCAAGTAGGGTAAGAGAATAAATCTGTGAATAGAATACCGAATCAAGATATTGTGGGAAGAAGAATTTATAAAAATAAGGTGCTATTAGTGCATAGACACCCGCTAATCCTAGTGCATAGACAGTTAGTAATAGAGCTTTGCGTGGAGCAGTTTTCTGCAATTCTTCAAAAGATCTAGTACTCAATTTTGGTATTATAAGTGAGCTTAAAATTTTCTTTCCTCCTTGTAATTGTTCAATGGGAGCGATAGCGAATGCATAAATCGCAAGAGGGGCTGCACCTAGATAGTGAAAGATAAGAATTTTATCCAATTGACCAGATATTCTGCCGATAATTTCCATAATACTCAAGTGTCCGCTGTAAGATAAAAGTTCCGGATCTTCCGCATTATTTGTTCCACGATAGGCATTTACGGTTTTGTAATAAAGAAATAAGGAAACTGAGACACTAGAACAGAAATACACAACAATGATAATAAGTAGATTCTGAGTTAATAAAAGCGTCAAGATAAGAGTAGCGGCAGGGACAAAATTTCTAATCATGCTATAAAGGGAGTTTCTTCTGAAATCTTTTTTACCTAACAAGTATGAAGCATAGATTCCAGAGCTTGTAATAACGGGAGAAAATATTCCAGCTAAAATAAATGAAAAAGATAAAATCATATCTCCATTTATATAGTAGTAAGTACCGAGGATGATTCCGCCTATAAATATTCCAACACTCCACTTTAAGTTAATGCGAAAGCTCTGATTGAGTATTCCTCCAAAGTTACGTGCAGTAGCTTGAATAATTGCTGTTCCCAATCCCGTCAATGAAAGTGCCCCCAAAATTCCTACTACCGATAGAATAAATTTATAAGTGCCAAATGATTCTTTGGGGAACAAATTTGCGAAGGCTATAGAAAGACCAAAACCAGACAACATTGCCACACCATGACCAAATGAGAGCCAAGTGCCACCTTTGGTTAGATAAACCATGTCAGTTTTAAAGAATTGCTCGCTGTAACGAAGTAGCCCGTAGATTTTACTGCGTAAATTTTGCATATATCATTAACACTATAGAATAGTTTCGATAATTTGTATATTTGCCAAAAATATAGTATAATGATAAAAGACAAAAGTTCAATGCAGTGTTAACACTGCCAAGAGGTAGATAAATGAGTTTCAAGGTTTTATTTCTTTACCCGAATTTCAGACTCGAGTCTTTGGTGCCGCCGGGCATAGCCCTGCTCTCACGGATTCTCAAGAATCACGGGATCAGTGTGGAACTCTTCGACATCACGGACTACAGGTTCGATGCCTCAAAGGATCATGACAAGCTGGCTCAAGCTGGGCTCAATGCTTGGCCATCCGAGCATCGGCAACCCAAGTATGCCGACCGAGATCCATGGAAGGATCTCAATGAGAAGGTCAGTTCATTCGGACCCGATCTCATCGGCGTCTCCACGACCGAGAGTACGTTTCTTCTCGGCGTTGAGATGGTCAAGCATATCGAGCATCGCAATCCGCGCGATATGCCGGTCATTTTCGGCGGGAACTTCGCTACCGAAGCGCCAGAGCGGGCATTGAGTTTCAAAGAAGTCGATCTTCTGTGTGTCGGCGAAGGCGAGCGAACTATACTCGAGCTCTGCCAACTCATGGAACGAGGCGAGCCATATCTGGATGTCCCAGGTCTTGCCTACAAGGATCGCTTTGGCATGATTCGTCGGAACCAGATGCCTCTGCCAGTCGACTTGAACGAGAACCCAACCGATTTCGACATCGGGCTCTTTGATCCAATTCGACTAGTTCGTCCCATGCAGACCAGTCTCTATCGTATGGCTCCAGTTGAGACCATGCGAGGATGCCCGTATCACTGTGACTTCTGCAACTCCGCCGACACGGTGGTACGTAAGAAGTCGATGGCGCGTGTACGGGAGGAGCTTCTTT
>MHWM01000027.1:5516-18893 GCA_001824135.1 Candidatus Zambryskibacteria bacterium RIFCSPLOWO2_02_FULL_39_14
GTACACGCAGTTGAGTACAACTTCTTTTGGGCCGACACCTTTCTCGCGATGACACCGAGGGAGCTTGATGAGTTTTGCGAGATCTATAGAGATGTGGGTCTGCCATTTTGGGTACAGACTCGTGTCGAGACCATCACAGATTGGCGTCTGAAACAGCTCAAGGACGTCGGTCTTCATAAGATCGCTTTCGGCATCGAAAACGGCGATGAGAAGTTTCGTCAGCAAGTGGTCATCAAGGAGTTCTCGAATGACGATGCGGTCCGCAAGCTGGCAATCACCACTGACATGGGGGTAATATATAACACCAATAACATGGTGGGTTACCCATTTGAAACGCGGGAAATCGCCATGGAAACTGTTCGGCTCAATCGTCGCTTCAAGGGGGTGGACACGGTCAACTGCTTTGTCTTCACTCCATACTACGGCACTGGGGCTAGAGTGAAGGCACTCAAAGCTGGGTTCATCGATCCGGATGTAATTTGTCAGGATACGAACGAGGATTCAGTCCTTACCATGCCCCAGTTTACGAAAGAGCAGATTCGCGGCGTCCGGCGCTGTTTTCCTCTCTACGTGAAGTTTCCCGAACATCGCTGGAAGGAAATCCAGCGCGCAGAAACCGACGACGCACTTCTCACTTGGCTTCAGAAGGAGTATCAAGACACTTTCTTCAAAGAGCCGGTGATTCAGTTCTAGTTTCTCGGTTTTGTTTCTACAGCCCTGTTTCCGACTTGTCGGTAGCGGGGCTGTATTTTTATTATACTTTTAAAATCAGTAGTTTTTGCTAGAATGAATATTAATGTCTACTAGATATCTTAAGTACGTAATTTTTACCGGTCTTTTTCTAGTGCCGTTTGTGCCATTTCTTGTCTCAAGCAGTTTTTTCTTCCCATTCATTACTACTAAAGTATTTGCTTGGAGGATTATTGTAGAAATTATCTTTGTAGCTTGGTTATCACTTGCGTTGGTTGATACAGAATATCGACCGAGAAAGTCAGTGATCTTGTATTCAGTTCTAGGATTCTTGATAGCAATAGGATTAGCGGATTTGTTTGGAGTGGCTCCGCTTAAAAGTTTCTGGTCGAACTTTGAACGTATGGAAGGTTTTATCTCCCTTCTTCATCTTGGAATGTTCTTTGTTGTTATATCATCATTTTTTAGAGAGATTGATTGGAAGAGATGGTGGAATACATCGCTCGTTGCTTCATTTATCATGGTTTTATATTGTGTCTTACAAATTATTGGTCTTAAAACCATTAATCAAGGCGGAGTACGAGTGGACGGAACATTTGGCAACGCTATTTATCTGGCTGTTTACATGCTTTTTCATATATTTATCGCAATGCTTTTTATGTGGCGTGAATGGCAGAATACTCTATTAAGATGGGTTTATGGATTGCTGATTTTTTTACAAATCTTCATCTTATACTACACAGCTACTCGTGGCGCTATTTTAGGTCTTATCGGCGGTCTTTTCGTAGTAGCTATTTTAAATATAAATAATCGCGAATCTGTGCCTGCTAGAAAGATGAGTATTACACTTCTAATCTCACTAATTATTCTAATAGGTGTATTCTTCTCTATTAAAAATACAGAATTCGTGAGCAAAAGCCCCGTACTCTCCCGTTTTTCTTCTCTGACAACAGAAGAACTCA
Source organism: Candidatus Zambryskibacteria bacterium RIFCSPLOWO2_02_FULL_39_14 (assembly GCA_001824135.1). Classification (GTDB taxonomy): domain Bacteria; phylum Patescibacteriota; class Minisyncoccia; order Phycocordibacterales; family Zambryskibacteraceae; genus UBA5004. The sequence goes on from MHWM01000027.1 coordinate 7,169, forward strand.
AGAATCAAGGGCGTTATTTTGTCTGGCCTATGGCTATTGAAGGTTGGAAAGAGAATCCCATTTTAGGTTGGGGACAGGAGAATTTCAGCTACGTTTTTCAAAAATATTATACTCCAGATATGGTTCACTTAGAACCATGGTTTGATAGGGCTCACAACATTTTTCTCGATTGGTTAGTGGTCGGTGGTCTGATAGGGCTTCTTGCTTATCTTTCTCTCTATATAGTTCTACTCTATCTTATTTGGTGGCGTAATATAGTTTTTTCATACACGGAGAAATCTATTATTACAGGTCTAATAGCCGCATATTTTTTTCATAATTTCTTTGTCTTCGATCATTTGATAAGTTACATACTCTTTTTCTCTCTACTTGCATATGTACACTATTTGAGTAGTGATAGTTTTTCTTGGCAAAGATCAATGACTCTAACCAGAGTAAGAAATATTGTCTTGCCCGCTTTTACTATCTTGTTAGTTTTCTCTCTTTATTTTGTAAACATAAAACCGATTATCACCAATATTAATATAATAGAAGCTCTTAAGATTATCCAAGAATCGGGAGACATTAAAATAGTTATTGAATCTCTTAAAAAAGCTTACAATACTGCAAGTCTGGGTAAGACAGAGGTTGTGGAACAGTTAGCTTCTAATTCGGTCGCTGTTTTAACAAGTGATATATCTATGGAGGAAAAAAATACCTTTTTCGCATTTGCTAGAGATGCCGTTATTAATCAAGAAAAAGATAAAAATATTGAAAGAGATGCTCGATATCAATTAATGGCCGGGTCTTTCTTGGCTACCACCAGTATTTTAGATGAAGCTTTGGTGCATCTTGGTAAAGCTCGAGAATTGATGCCGGGTAAACAGCAGATATATTTTGAGATTGGTTCTGCTTATATAAATAAGAAAGAACCACTTATTGCTCTGGAAACATTTAAAGAAGCTTACGAACTTCTACCTACATATTCGGAAGCTAAATTGATTTATCTGGCAGGTGCGATTTATGCTAATGATAAAGTGGTGGAAAATGAAATGATTAGCCAGCTCTCAGAGAAAGAGTTAGTTTTCGATGATAGAATCATTAATGCTTACTATACTAATGGGCGAGTTAACATGGTTATGAAATTGCTCGAGGATCGTATAAGACTTGACCCTGTGAATGCTGATACTTACCGAGACTTTCTTAAAGAATTTGCAAATTAATGATGAGTATGCTATACTATAGAAGTGAGTGCTAGAGATAGCACCAAACGAACGAATATCTGCATGAGTCCCGCCGTAAGGCGGGTTTCATGTTTAACCCCCCACATAAATGAATGTGAGGGGGTTTGTGTTTATATTTTTAGAAATCTATAATAATTATAGTTTATTTCCATGCGTGGAGAGCGGCCGCACTCACAAAGATATTTGTTTGGAGCTAGCCCCGCTCTCCGCGCACGGAAAGAAATATCAATAATCAAAAAAATAATTTTTTAAAATAAAACAAGTGTGCGAGTTATCCACACTTTATTATTTTATCTATTGTATATATTTATCTTCGGGATGATAATAAACATAATCGCAGGCAAGTAATTTTTAAAATATTTATCTGCGACCTGCCCGTGCCGTTTCGGTACAATTCGGGCAGGTAGATGTTAATAATAATTTCTCGATTAAGTTCGAGACAAAACAATGGCAAAGAAAAGAAAGGCAGCAAAAAGGAAAAAAGCTTCTTCCAAGAAGAAAAAGTCTTCTAGTAGAAAAAAACGAGCTTAATACTTTTTGCTCTCAAAGAAAAAACGCTACCGCAAAGAGCGTTTTTTCTTTGAGTATTTTTTGGCTATAAGAGCTCAGACATGTTAAAATAAGCTCCCCATGGCATTTTTAAAGAGTATTTTTGGTTCTCCAGAGGATAAGTTGCTCAAATCTTGGAAGGTTTTAGTGGAACAAATAAACGGGTTTGAGTCCTCATTAGAAAATCTTTCACCTGAAGAATTAAAAGGTAAAACAATTGAATTTAAAAATCGACTTAGAGAAGGCGAATCTTTAGATAATTTGTTACCAGAAGCTTTCGCTGTAGTGCGGGAAGCTTCTAAACGTACTTTAGGTCAAAGGCATTTCGATGTTCAATTACTCGGTGGTATCGCTCTTTATAAGGGTGGTATTGCAGAAATGAAAACTGGAGAAGGTAAGACGTTGGTGGCAACATTACCTGCTTATCTTATGGCTCTTGTTGATAAAGGAGTTCATGTGGTAACTGTTAATGATTATCTCTCACGTCGCGATGCTGTCTGGATGGGTCAGATCTACTCTTACCTTGGTCTTTCTATAGGGGTATTGAATCATGCCGAATCTTTTATCTACGATGAATCACATACAAAAGATAAGGAACGTGACGAGCTAGGTTCTTTTCATGTGGTCCATGAATTTCTAAGACCTTCCACCAAGAAAAATGTTTATAGAGCGGATATTACTTATGGCACTAACAATGAATTTGGTTTCGATTATTTGCGAGATAATCTTCTTTATAACAAAGAAGATCTTTCCCAGCGTGATTACCATTACGCTATAGTAGATGAGATTGATTCTATTCTCATCGATGAAGCGCGAACACCTCTTATTATCTCAAGTAATACAGGTGCTGCTGGAGAACTTTATGAGAAATTTGCCAAAATTGCCAGAGAACTTAAAGAAGAGACAGATTTCACTGTGGATGAGAAACTTCGCGCTGTATCTATGACAAATGACGGCATCAATAAGGCCGAAAAACTTCTAGGTATAGACAATATTTACACTGAAGGCGGGGTTAAATACGTGCATCATCTCGAGACAGCTGTCAGGGCTAAAGCTCTATACCATAAAGATAAAGAATATGTAGTAAAAAATAACGAAGTTGTTATTGTAGATGCTTTTACTGGACGACTTCAGCCGGGTCGGCGTTGGTCTGAAGGTCTGCATCAAGCTATAGAAGCTAAGGAAGGTGTACGCATAAAGGAAGAGAGTCGCACCTTTGCTTCAGTAACTTTTCAAAACTATTTTCGCATGTATCAGAAGCTTTCTGGTATGACCGGCACAGCTGTTACTTCCAAAGAGGAATTTTACAAAGTCTACGGTCTTGATACTTTTGTTATTCCTACTAATAAGCAAATAGCCCGCATAGATCACGGTGATTTCATATTTCAGACTCAAATCGGCAAGATGAAAGCCGTAGCTAGGAAAGTAAAGGAATTAAATAAGAAAGGTCAACCAGTGCTCATCGGTACTGTATCTATTGAGAATAATGAATTACTTTCTGAATATTTAAAGAACGAAGGTATTAAACACGAAGTTCTTAATGCTAAAAATCATGAGAGAGAGGGAGAACAGATAGCTCAAGCTGGTCGTATAGGTGCGGTTACTGTTGCTACTAATATGGCTGGAAGGGGTATTGATATAAAACTTGGCGGTATTCCTAGCACAAAAGAAGAATATGAAAAAGTAAAAGAAATAGGCGGTCTCTTTGTTCTTGGTACTGAACGGCATGATGCTCGTCGTATAGATAATCAATTGCGCGGTCGTTCCGGCAGACAAGGTGATACTGGTGAGACTCAGTTTTTTGTATCACTTGAAGATTCTTTGATGCGTATTTTTGCTGTAGATACTATCAAGAAGATGATGGGACGTTTCAATATCCCTGAGGATGAACCTATAGAAAACAAACTTATAACCAATTCTTTAGAGAAGGCTCAAGAGAAAATCGAGGGTTTCAATTTCGATGCACGTAAACATGTTCTTGAATTTGATGATGTGCTCAATTTTCAACGCAGTATCATCTATGGTCGTAGGCGCAAGATATTAACAGGTGGACAGTCAGAAGTTAAAGAATATCTAACTGAGGCAAAAGAATATCTAAGTCCGGAAATGAGAGAGAAGTTAGATAAGAAAATGTTAGTTATTTCTCTTGAAGTTTCTGGCGTTCTTGAAGTATTGCGTCGCATCATTCTCCAGACCATTGATCTATTTTGGGTAGATCACTTAGAAATGATGGAGTATTTGCGCAGTTCAGTAAACTTACGCGCCTACGGACAACGTGATCCGCTAGTTGAATACAAAAAAGATGGTTTAAGGTTTTTCAGAGATATGGAAAGCTCCATAGCCAAACAGGCGGTCGAATTTGTTCTTGCTCTTAATCCAGAAGCTGCTAGCTCTTTTAAAACAACTTCTATGGAAATTGAAGCTAAGGCCGTGTCTGATAGTTCGCGTCCGATAGTTTCTAAAGCTAATGTAGGCAGGAATGATCCTTGTCCTTGCGGTTCTGGTAAAAAATATAAGAAATGTCATGGAGCTAATAACTGATATTGTACAAGTCGTTCAGAATATAGTTTTCCATCCCAATCTAACTAATGCCACAGTTTTATTTCTGGTATCGCTTATCAATGAATCTTTCTCCATTGTGCCATATCCTGTCATATTGTCTGGTCAACTGTTGCTATTGGAAGACCCATTCTCTATAACTATGATAATCAAGTTGTCTCTTTTTGTGGTTATACCAATTGGTATAGGGACTACCTTAGGTTCTCTTCCCGTTTATGGGCTAGCTTATTTTGGTGGTAAGCCCGCAATAGAAAAATTCAGTAAATATCTGCGATTTTCTTGGGATAGTATTGAAAGAATAAGTTTGCGATTCAACGGGAGTTGGTATGATGAAATATTGTTTCTTATTTTACGTTCCGTACCTCTTCTGCCATCTTTACCGGTAAATGCGGTAGCTGGTATATTACGCATGCGCCCAGCTCCTTATCTGGTGCTTACTATTGCCGGTACTATTATAAAAATGTTGATTATGTTTATGTTTGTTGGTTTTGGAGTGGAAGGTCTGGTTCAATAGGGTTGTTTCGTCTATAATACCGATATGCAGAAAAATATATTAATATGGCTTCTAGTATTCGTCTTATTTTTAGCTGGTTTCATCTGGCTTATTATGGCTCCTACTAAGACAGGTAAATTAGATAGCTTCGCTACATGCCTTGCAGATAGTGGGGCTACTTTCTATGGAGCTTTCTGGTGTCCTCATTGTCAGAATCAAAAAGCTTTATTTGGTTCATCGGCCAAACTTTTACCATATGTGGAATGTTCTACTCCTGACGGCAGAAACCAACTTTCTATTTGTACCGATGCGGGGGTTACTGGTTATCCAACTTGGGAGTTTGCGAATGGTGATCGTGAGGGTGGGGAAGTGTCTTTGGAACGTTTAAGTGAGCTTACTAACTGTCCTCTACCGGTACAAGAAGGATTGTCTGAAGACAATGATTGAAAAACTTACTCTATTTTTACCTTACATTGTTTTATTATCGCATTTTTTCATCCTAATTCTTGTAGGTTTATTAGTGTTCAGAAATTCTTGGGGTAAGAAGTTAGAGAATTTTATTGGCAAGTATTCAATGCTTCTTGCATTTTTAATCTCACTTTCCGCGTTAATTGGAAGTCTTTTCTATTCTCAAATTGTTGGATTTGAACCATGTGTGTTGTGTTGGTGGCAGAGAGTTTTCATTTTCCCGTTACCTGTCATTTTTGGGATAGCTATTTGGAGGAAGGATAGAAATATATTTAATTATGTAGTCCCATTAGCAGTACTGTCAGCCGTGGTGGCACTTTACCAGTCATATGTATATTTGGGCGGAGCATCATTTCTTCCTTGTACTGCTGTGGGTGGTGCTTGTTCAAAGGTTTACGTAAAGGTATTTGGTTACATTACAATTCCTGTAATGTCTTTAACCATTTCACTCTACATATTGTTTATTGCTTGGATTCATAACAAATATGAAAAAAATCGTAACGCATGATTCTGGTTTTCATACTGATGATGTCTTTGCCGTAGCAACTTTACTTTTAGTTATTGACGAAGCAGAAGTAATCAGAAGTCGAGACCCAGAAGTTCACGCTACCGCTGATTATTTGGTAGATACAGGTATGGAATATAATCCTAGCCTGTATCATTTCGATCACCATCAACCAAAAGGTGCTGGAGAGCGAGAGAACGGAATTCCTTATGCATCTTTTGGATTGGTGTGGAAGGAGTATGGAGAGAAGTTGGCAGGTGGGAAGAGGGAAGCAGACTTTATCGACAGAACATTGGTTCAGGCTATTGATGCGCATGACAACGGTGTAGCTATTTCCGAGTATAAATTTAAGGGTATACGAGAATATACTATCGGAGATTTCTTGAACTCTTTTATAGAATTACGTGACCAAGAGTATTTAAATAAACTCTTTATGGAAGTTGTCGGTATGGCAAAAAATTTACTAATACGTGAAATTTCTATTGCTAAGAAAAATATTATAAATGAAGATAAAATACTGTCTATATACAGTGGTGCTAAAGATAAACGAATTATAATCTTGCCTGAAGAATTGAATGGGTGGCGAGAGGTGTTGGCCAGAACTCCTGAAGCTATCTATAGTATTCATCCCAGACCTGATGGTAAGTGGACTCTTGGCTCTGTTCCCGATTTCACTAAATCTTTTTATGGAGCTATCCGTAAACCATTGCCATCTACTTGGGCAGGGAAAAAAGATCAGGATTTGCAAAAGATGACGGGTATAGAAGACGCCCTGTTTGTCCATAGAAAATTGTTTATGGCTGCCGCTAAGACGAAAGATGGGGCAATCAAGCTTGCGGAATTGGCCCTGAATAGCTGATTTTATCTAGACGCCAGGCTTACCTATGTACCTAGATTCCCGTCACACATTATAACTTTCCTATAGGATTATTATAATGTGTCAGACAATATCGAAATCCATACGGAGATGTCGATCATTTTCAATCTGATCTACTATCATATAAAGAAGATTTTTTCCGATTTCTAAATCCATCTTCATTAAACCGATGAAATCCTCACAGTCATATGGAAACACCCAGACGCTATCTTGAAGTCTTTGGAAACCAGCTTCACTAAGAATTTGGCGAACTTCTGTACGAACCATCCGGTTCTTTTCTGGTATGTCGAAAATAATTACCCTCCATTTTCCGTCCCACCTTTTTGGTCGTGGAATTTTATAATTTGCCATTCTCCAATGCTTCAGAAGTTTCTCACCGGGTTCAGTCAGAGAGTGGTGTCCATCTTGAAATTTTAGCAACCCCCTTTTCTTCAACCGGTTTGCTGCAGACATTATGATTTCCTTCCGTCTAGAAGAGGATGGGATATCCAATTCAAAGAAATAATTTAAAACAATAGGTATAAGCTCTGTAGAACCCATTCTACCTCCTGAAGCGATAGCAGTAAAAATTGCTTCTTGCAATTTTGTTTTCCGAATAACTTTTTTGTTTTGTTTCTCTAACTTTGCCATATCCACATTATAACCTAACTACATTATAATAATCCTATAGGAAAGTTATAATGTAGTGGAAGATGTGGTAAAGTGGGGTTATGTTTATAGATGAATTAACTCTTCACTTTAAGGCCGGTCGCGGTGGCGATGGTGTTGTGCGTTGGAGACACGAGAAAGGCAAAGATCATGCCGGTCCTTCTGGTGGTAATGGTGGTAAAGGGGGAGATGTCTATGCTTTAGCCGTACGCGATATTGGCATTCTTTCTGCGTATCGCAATGTTAAAGGATTTAAGGCTGAACATGGTGAAGATGGTGCGAAAGATTTAAAGCAGGGTGCTGGCGGAAAAGATATAGAGATACGACTACCTGTAGGTTCACGTCTGACTAACCTCACTACTGGGTATTCTATAGAACTTTTAAAAGATAATGAAAAAGTATTACTGCTTAATGGAGGCAGAGGCGGACTGGGGAACGCACATTTTAAAGGTTCTACCAATATCAGACCGAAGGAGTCTACACCGGGTGTATTGGGAGAAGAGGCGGATTTTAATATAGAACTAATGTTAATTGTTGATGTCGGCATTATAGGTTTGCCGAATGCCGGTAAGTCTAGTCTTCTCAACGCTTTGACTGGAGCCCATTCTCAAGTAGGTGATTTTCCTTTCACTACACTCGAACCATCGTTGGGCGATTTCTACGGGTTGATCATGGCCGATATACCAGGTCTTATAGAAGGAGCGTCTGAAGGTAAGGGTCTCGGGCATAAATTTCTACGTCATATAGAACGTACTCGCTCTCTTATACATTGTGTTTCAGCTGAGAATGAGGATCCTTTAAAGTCGTATAAAGTGGTTCGAAATGAGCTTGAGCTTTATAATAAAGACATGAAGGGCAAACAAGAAGTAATTCTCTTGACTAAAATAGATATGATTTCAGATAAAGAACAAAAAATTAAATTAAACGTTTTAAGGGAGATAACACCTAATGTGTTTCCTATGTCAGTGTTAGATGACCGTATCATACAAGAATTTGGAAGCTTTATTATAAAAACATTCAAGTTATGAAAGATTATAAACTCACAGTGGGGCTTGAAATACATGCAGAATTAGCAACAGAAACAAAAATGTTCTGCAACTCCAAAAATAATACTGATGAATTAAAACCTAATACGAATATATGCCCAGTATGTCTAGGTTATCCAGGAACATTGCCCACCATTAACAAAGAGGCGGTGCGTTCGGTATTGCGTCTAGGATTAGCCGTAGGTGGGGATATTGCCGATTACTCAGAATTTGATAGGAAAAATTATTTCTATCCCGATATACCTAAGGGATATCAGATTAGTCAGTACAAGTACCCCCTAGTTCAGGGAGGTTCTATAGTTGGTGTAGATATTACTCGCATACATTTAGAAGAAGATACAGCCAAGTCACAACATAACGATAAAGGAGATTCACTTCTAGATTTTAATAGAGCAGGAGTACCATTGGTCGAGTTAGTAACGGAACCAGTTATTCATGATCCGGAAACTGCCAGTTGTTTTGCTCGCGAGTTTCAATTACTACTTATATATCTTGGGATAAGCAAGGCCAATATGGAGAAGGGGGAGATGAGAGTTGAAGCTAATGTTTCTGTGACTAAGTCGGATGAACTTGGTACAAAAGTTGAAATAAAGAATTTAAATTCTTTCAGATCGGTAGAGAGAGCTATTAAATTTGAGACTCAACGGCAAATTGATCTATTAAAGAACGGAAAGAGTGTGCAACAAGAAACGCGCGGGTGGGATGAAGAAAGGGAAGAGACATTTGCACAAAGAAGCAAAGAAGGTTCTCAAGACTATCGCTACTTTCCAGACCCTGATTTGCCAAAGTTATTTATAAAAGATATTGCTGAGTTTAAATCAGATACTCTAAGGAAATCATTACCCGAATTGCCTCAAGAGAAGAGAGAGAGGTATAAGAAAGAATTTGAGTTGAAAGACGAAGATATAGAAATCTATGTCAAAGATTTAGAATTAGGGAAATATTTTGAAGAATTTGTCAAGATTGCTCAAAACAAAGATATTATTCAGTTAGGATCTAATTATATAATAACTAATCCAAGCACAAGAAATATTTCAGTATCAAGGGTTGTTGATACAATGCATATGGTAGTTGAAGGGGAACTGTCATCAACAAGTGCTAAATTAATTTTGAAAGAATTAGAGGAAAAAGATGAAGACCCAAAAAAGATTGCGGAAGAAAAAGGTTTAATACAAATAAGTGATAAGAAAAAATTAGAAGTAGTAGCGAAAAAAGTTATCAGCAATAATACAAAAGCAGTAGACGAGTATAAAAAAGGTAAAATGTCATCGTTACAGTTTTTAGTCGGACAAACTATGAAAGAAATGAAAGGTAGTGGGAATCCTAAACTCTTACAAAAAATATTTGAAGATCTGCTCTCTTAATCTTCGAGATGTTTTATCAGAAGTTTTTTTATTTTGGTTTCAGCATTGCTTTTATTTGTGCCTCCTTCAATATCATTAATTATATTTTCTAGAGCAGAAAGTTTATAAACCCGATAATTGTTCATAGGGTGTCTTTGGGCAGGGAACTTTTTAGACTTGTCCCAGTTACGAAGAGTTAGAGGAGAAACTCCTAATATATCCGCAGCTTCCTTTATAGAAAAATAAATCTCTTTAGTCATAAAGTTATATAAACCTTAATAATTCTATATAGTTCATTATATATAAATTTGTATTGTTTATCAATGTTTATTGTGGATAGTTATGAATATCTATAAATAATAAAAAATTATTTAAAAACTATTAAATTTAAGGTGGTTAAATTACCTAAGATTTATTAGATTATTGTCCACAGTTTTAAGTATATTTTTAGGAGATTTTTCTATCAAGTTATACAATTAATGTAAGTGTTAATTTCATGACAGAATCATTATTTTCTTCCGATAGAAAAGAGTATATCTCGGCTAGCCGAGCATCAAAAGAAGTTGGCTATAGTAGTGACTATATTGGGCAACTTTGTCGTGCAAAAAAAATTCCTGGGAAGTTAATTGGTAGGACTTGGTATGTTGATTTAGCTTATCTTACTGAACATAAAAATAATCAAAGATTTAGAAAAGTAAGCGGATCTACTCAAAAACAGCCTGAGACTGAATTACTTGTTGGAGAAATTAATGAAATTCCTATGCCAAAAATGGCGGAAAATTTGGCAATTACTTACGAAAAAGATATTGAATCTCGGCTACCCGAGTTAGTAAAACGGTCTCATTTAAGTAAATCTCGTCTAAATATTAAAAAGATTACCGCTTTTTCTTTAGCATTTATTATTTCTATAAATATCTGGGTTTTTATCATGGGGCAGACAGAGCCAGTAATTGTAACTAAGTTAGAACAACAAATTGAAAATATTAAAGATCTAACTGGTGATTATTTGAACGCATTTTATGTAGATCTTACTAATAATGAATATGTGGCTACTGTATTTATCTCCAGTGACGTAGGTAGATTTTTAGAAAATGTTGTTATCGGTTTTCGTAATTTCAGAAAAATTGTATTAAACAAATTATTTTCAGCCCCAGATGAATTTGGAATTACTAAAATAACTCAATTACCTAAAACAGATGAAAATATAACTTCTATTAATACTACTGCTGTTACTAACTCTACATCATCATTAAACTTAGAATCTGTAAGAAGTGAACTTAAGACTGAATTAGAAAATTATGTTCGTGTTCAAATAAGTTCTTTGAGTTCTCCAGTAATAATTTATTCTTCCACCCCAACTTTGGATAATTCTAGATTAGAATTGTTTAAGAATAATGAAATTATTCCGGTTACTTATAATATAGTTACCAGACAGAGTAGTAGCGATTCTAGTCATTGGTCTAGTATCATATCCAATCTTATAAATGATGGAAACTTTATCAAGGCAACTTTCGGTACCATCTGTTTTTCTTCTGATACTTGTCGTACTACTTGGCCTAATGGTGGTAACGATAGTGGTGATTCATTTGCTTGGACACCTACATCTTGGGGTGTCTCCACTTCCACTATTCTAAGTTTTGACGCCGGCTTCATCTCAAACTCCGCTTCTTCAACCATTGCTGGCAATCTTCTTATCACCGGTAACTCCACTACTACTAATGCCACTACTACTAATCTCTACGTATCAAATTTATTCACTGGAGCAGGTCTTACTGATTGTACTGGAGCTTCAGCTAAATTAATCTGGAGCGGAGGTTCTTTCTCTTGTGGTACAGATTCAGGTGGTTCCGGTGGAGGCACATGGTCTACCACTACTTCTCAAGTAACAGGACAGTTTGCAAATTATCCTAATGAAGCTACAGACGTTGTGATCATCGGTTCCAACTCTTCTACCACAGCTGAATTTTATTTTGATCCTAATACTACTTTTGCTAAAATTGGTGGACAACTTCTC
>MHWM01000027.1:18912-19493 GCA_001824135.1 Candidatus Zambryskibacteria bacterium RIFCSPLOWO2_02_FULL_39_14
TACAGAATTTTACTTTTATAAATGCTACTGGTACTAGTGCTACCACCACAAATCTTGCCGTCTCATCTGTTACTTCCTCACTTTTGAAAACTTCACCTTCGGGTTCACTCATTGCCGCTATTGCTGGTACAGATTATGTTGCCGGTTCAAGCTTCTTCTCTTTCCCTTGGACACCTACATCTTGGGGTGTCTCCACTTCCACCACTTTAGGTTTCTTGCAAGGATTTCTCTCCACCGCTTCTTCTACCTTCACATCAGATCTCCGTCTTTCATCATTAGCTACCGGAGGATTAGGTATCGGTACTGGCGGTCTCATTTACAGTGGTGCTACCACTACAGCTGGTACAGGTCTCTCGTACTCTGGTAATGCTTTCAACGTTAACACTTCGCAAAACATCGCCACCTTGTCTAATTTAACTTCTGACGGTTTTGTTAGAACTTCTGGTGGTACTGGAGCCTTGAGTATAGATACCTCTACTTACCTCACTACCGTAGATATCTCTACCAACACCAACCTCTCTTCTACCTGGCCAATTGTTCTCACTGGAGACACTCTTTCTTTCAACGGCCTCTCTACCACC
>MHWM01000027.1:19572-19683 GCA_001824135.1 Candidatus Zambryskibacteria bacterium RIFCSPLOWO2_02_FULL_39_14
AAAGCACAGGTATCAATATCGCTAACGGTACTACAGCTTATGTTCTTGGTGATCAACCGACCTTCACTATCGATCAATCTTTCTCTCCCACTTGGACTGGCGCTCATATCT
>MHWM01000028.1 GCA_001824135.1 Candidatus Zambryskibacteria bacterium RIFCSPLOWO2_02_FULL_39_14
AGAGGGAATGAAGATTCTCACGGCGTCAAATCTGTCTGTAACATCTGGGGTTTTTAAGGTTAAATAATCAATATAGCGGCTCGCCATAAATTTATTAATTTTACTCCACCCATCAGGAACATTGCCTCCAGCCCACAACACATAGACATCAGCAGAACCCAAGTTTGGGGTGCCAAGCATTATGAGCTTGTTTACATCTCCTCTATAATCGTCGCTTTGCACATAACGGCGGGCCAAAAGTCCACCCATGCTATGAGCGACGATATTGATCTTGTCGGTCGGAGAATTTTCCAAAGCTCTATCTATTGTAGGGATAAGATAATCAGTCACTGAGTTTATATTGCTTTGTCTCCAGTCATAGAAAGCAATGAAAAGATTCTCACTCAACTCATAACCAGCATCTTCCAGAGCGAGTATCATGTTGTCCCAAGTGCGATCAAAAGGAAAGAATGACCAAGCTTCCTGATTGTTTATATTCCTGATAAATAGATCAAAGTTCCAGGAACCAGTAATGCCGGGAACGATAACTACTGGCTCAAGTTCTTCAGTTTGAGCAATTGCGTAAAAAGGAACGAAGATTACTAAACCAATAATCAAACTAAGAAGTTTTTTCATAGACTTTGATGAATTAAAGAGAACCCAAAACCAATCAAATACCCGAATACATAATACGCCCCCCACAACAACAAGCTGGAAACAAGTATGGAGAGTAAGAGATTCAGGATTATGTATTTCCCCAGCTTGATGGCCATAATAATATAAGAAGCTAACAATGGCCACCCAATCAACACTCCAAACAACATCTGACCACTACCATCAAGCAATGCGGTTGTAAGCCACCAAGAATTCGTGTAGATTCTCTCTAAAATTTCAACGAGACCGAATATTACGCCAAACTGCCAAACAAGATAAATAATCAAAGACGCCAAATAAGCTCCACCAACCCGCCACCAACTCACAGGTAATTTCTTTTTCCATTTTATATATCCAATATGGAAGAATGGGTAGAAAACAAGTATGAACGATATGCCGAACACTATCCAACTCACAAAATCTGCAAACGGCGACCCGATGGAGAAATATTGATTTGCCATCCTTATATTCTAACCCAAAAAAGACTTTCGTTACCGGCTGATATATGTAATGCAGAAGTAATTCGATAACGTATGGGTAAATTTGAAGTCGACCAGACCTCGGTGATTATTGAAAACAAGGCCTTGGCGAATGTGCAGAGGTCGTTGTTTGAGATTGCGTGGGAAACTCTTAAATAAATTTTCTTATTTTCTCCGCGTTGTCGGCGAAATCTTTGGGATTGCCGGATATTTTTGGATCAGGAAAGACCCAGATGTGGGCGTGCTCTACTTCGTCGCCGATGATTTTTGAAAGAATGAAGTCGGTGTTGAAAGCTTTCTGTTGGGCGAGCGCCACTTTCTTTACTACCTCAAAAAGTTCTCCGATATTTGGTTCGCCCGCCTTAGCTTCAGCGGCGGCGGGAATGTCCCAGACCCATCTGAAATGTTTTCTTGGGATTACTTGTGTGTGGCCGGGTGATCGTGGATTGATGTCTAAAAATGCCAAAAAATCATCATCTTCATATACTTTATATGCAGGAATTTCTCCTCTAACTATTTTACAAAAGATGCAATTAGAATCAGTCATGTTAATAAGCTTTCTCTATTACTAGACGACCTAATTGGTCAAAAAGTTTTATAATCTCGTATTCTTTGGCCCACATCTCCCAACCTTTATTAAGAAATATTCGCCATGTTTTACTTGAGAAATTAGGATCATTGACGTGGTTAGCAATGCAAGAGTTGTAATTGAAATGGTTTTTAATAAAAGCTACGCATGAACTGGATAGCAATTTACCATCGACACAATTACTACAGATATTTCCTTCTGAATCCCGAGTATCAAACTTTGGTGTATGGCAGGATGACATTTTCTCTATGAATTTTCGGCATTCTGTATCAAGTGAAGTCACTCCGATTTCATTGGCTGGTCTGGGGCAATTGTGAGTAAGAGCGGGGGTAAATTTGTATTCAGGCAAGTTTTCTATATAACCACTACAAATATTTTCTTTGAAACTGACAATCTTATATGGCAGTTGTGATCCAATATTTCCAGTTGTAATGATAGCTTTCTCGCCCGGTTTCAGCACTACATTCTGAAAATTATTAAAGCCAGTAGGTGAGATAAAAAGAGTAGCTTTAGGAATGATTGCTATATCTGCGGCGAAGTATCGTAAAGAACCGTTGAGATCATAAGCTCGCTGATCTTTACCATTTATGAGTTGCCAGTTAGTAATATCTATATTTTCTCTGCCTCTGTTATTTATAGTTATGTATTCTTCATAAGACTGTTTGGCATAAGATGCATTGCCAGTACTGATGGAGATATTTTTTGCATATAGTGAATCAGGTTTTACCGTACCGCCTGTATTGCTTTGACTGGAATTTGAATTTTTATTTCCAGAGAAGAAATTACTTGTAGAGTCGGAGGATCCTTTAGGCAAGAAAAATACTATAGCTATAAGCACTATCAAGATAATTACTCCTTCTGTATTGCTGTTTTGCATAATCTTATCTTAATATAAGCTCTACATCTTGTATAATAACTCAATGCACTTCCCAGAATTGTTTGAAACTCTACTTAAAGAACGTGGTATCGTGCCAGAGGAGAGAGAAGCCTTTTTAAGTCCAGATTACAACAAACTACATAATCCTCTGCTTTTACCTGATATGTCTAAAGCTAGCGACAGGGTGATAAAGGCTATTAAAAATAATGAACACATTGTGGTTTTCTCTGATTATGATGCCGATGGCATACCGGGAGCAGTGGTGCTCTCTGATTTCTTCAGGCGAGCAGGGTATGAAAACATCTCATTTTATATTCCTCACCGGCATGACGAAGGTTTCGGCCTCAATCTGGATGCAATAGATGAGTGTAGTAATCGTGGGTCCAAACTTATTATTACTGTTGACTGCGGGGTTGCGGATCTAGATGAAGTGGCATTTGCTAATGAAAAAGGTATTGATGTCATTATTACTGACCATCATGCACCACCGAAAGTTTTACCAGATGCCTATGCGATAGTAAATCCAAATCTTGAAGATTCCACCTATCCTTTTAAAGAACTTTGCGGTTCAGCAGTAGTGTTTAAGCTGGTGCAAGCAATTCTTGCTAAAGAATCTTTCGGTATTAAGCTCGGCATGGAGAAATGGTCTTTAGATATGGTTGGTATTGCCACGCTTTCTGACATGGTGCCGCTTGTCGGAGAAAATAGAATTTTTTCACACTTTGGACTTGATGTTTTTCGCAAATCTCCGCGACCGGGACTTTCAGCGCTTTCAAAAAAACTTAATTTTGACCGCCGAAACGTCTGTGAGGACGACATTACCTTCATGATTACTCCGCGCATTAACGCTGCTTCACGTATGGGTGTGCCCGAAGATGCTTTTAAATTACTTTCGACTACTGATCCGAGTGAGGCAGAAATACTGGCTCTCCATTTGGAGAAAATAAATAATGAACGTAAGGGTGTGGTGGCAAGTATTGTGAAAGATGCCAAAGCTCATTTGATTAAAAGAGAAAATATTGGGGATGTTGTCGTGATAGGTAATCCAGAGTGGCGTCCGGCTATTTTGGGTTTGGTGGCCAATTCATTAGTGGAAGAGCATTTGAAACCAGTTTTTGTTTGGGGCAGAGACGGAGATGGCGTTCTTAAAGGATCTTGTCGTTCATATAATGGATATAATCTCTATACTCTTATGGAATCTGTGGCGGATTCTTTTATAGAATTTGGTGGGCATGCTGGAGCAGGTGGTTTTTCTGTCACCCTTGAGAGTCTTACAAATCTTGAAGAAAAACTTTCTCAAGCTCTTAAATTTCTACTAGTAAACACCGAGTGTCCACCGGCTGGCGGACACTCGGTATCCTTGAAACTTTCAGATATTGGAGAGAATTTATGGAGTACGATTTCTCAATTTGCTCCGTTTGGAATGGGTAATGAGAAACCAATTTTCAAGATATTAAAAGTAGAAATAAAATCAGTAAAACAGTTCGGCAAAGAGAGTAATCATTTAGAAGTCATATTCAATGAAGGAGATAGAGAGGTAAAAGCCATCTCTTTTTTCTCAAGTCCGGAATCATATTCTTTTCCCCTAACTCCCGGCTTATATATCAACCTTTTCGCTCACCTAGAAAAGTCTTATTTCCGCAACCGACCCGAACTTCGTTTGCGGATAGTTGATATAATGCAGGTATGATAACAATCTATACAGACGGTTCATCACGGGGTAATCCCGGACCAGGAGGATGGGGAGTGGTTATATTTAACAATGATCAGGTGATAGAACTTGGTAATAGGGAGGAACATACCACCAATAATCGTATGGAACTCAGTGCCGCTATCAATGCTCTAGAATTTTTATCTAAATTAAAAGCTGGAATTAATAAGCTGAAAGTTGTTCTCTACGCTGACTCCGAATATGTCACAAAAGGGATGACAGAATGGATTGAAGGATGGCAGAAGAAAAATTGGCGTACTGCAGGTAAAAAGCCAGTTTTAAATAAAGATCTCTGGCTTAAGCTCTTAGAAGCAAGTTCTGGAAAGGAAGTAGAGTGGAAATATGTTGCTGGACATTCGGGACATAGCTGGAACGAGCGTGCAGATATGATTGCTACCAGTTTTGCAGACAACGTACCGATAGATTTATACAATGGTCCAAAAAACGGCTATAAACTTATTTTCTAAATGTGTTTTTGTTTTTATATTTAGTTTTGCTTTCGGTATTCTTGTGTCATCTTTTATTTTCTTATCTCCAATCTTGAGTGTTTTTGTCATCTTCCTAGGTATGGTTTTGTTTCTTGCTGAGAAAATTCACAAAAGACATGTAGAGAAAGAGGTTTTGTTTATCTCTCTGGTCTTGTTTTCATTTGGATTCGGCGCTTTGCGTTATTCTATAAAAGATTTTCATGAATCCATTACACCGGATTCTATAGGTATTGTGATAAGTGAGCCGGAGCAGAGAGACAACAGCACTCGTTTTATCTTACTTTCAGATAATGGAGAGAAAGTTTTAGTAAATACTGATTTATACAGCGATGTTTCCTATGGTGATCGAGTTAGTGTTGAAGGCAAATTAGAAAAACCGGGAATTATTGAGAGTGGAGACGGTGGAAGACCTTTCGACTACGAAAAGTATCTTTCTAAAGATGGTATTCATCACATTTTGAGTTTTACTAAAGTAGAAATTGTTTCAAATGGGCATGGTAATCCTATAAAAAACTTTCTCTTCAAAATAAAACAAAGTTTTGTTTCAAAAACCAAAGAAATTCTGGTGGAACCTTATGCCAGCTTACTTTCCGGTCTATTAGTATCAGGTAAAGACGCTATGCCAAAAAGTATTCTTGAAGAATTTAGGCGTGCTGGGGTAATCCATATTGTGGTGCTTTCTGGCTACAATGTGACTATCATTGCTGAATTCATGCGTAAGTTTTTTGAAAATATTTTCTTATTAGTTCGTCTTTCGCCACATTTATCTAATTTCGGTGGCCCTCAAGTAGCATCAGGAGCTTCCATCATCGGTATTATTTTATTTGTCCTTATGACTGGAGCTGAAGCCACCATAGTACGTGCTTCACTTATGGTTCTGACTGTCATCGTAGCCAAGATGTTTGGTCGTAACTACTCTGCCCCTCGCGCTCTTTTGATAGCTGGTTTTATCATGCTTCTTCATAATCCGAAAATTCTAGTTTTTGACCCTTCGTTTCAACTTTCTTTTCTGGCTACTCTTGCTTTGATTTACGTCGTGCCTATTGTAGAAAAATATTTGAAAGTAGTTCCAGAAAAATGGGGTTTGCGAACTACAGTTTCTACTACTATAGCCACGCAATTGACCGTTTTACCGCTTCTGGTGTATTCCGTAGGGGATTTCTCTTTAGTCTCTCTACTAGCCAACATACTTATACTGTTACTCATTCCTTATACTATGTTTATAGGTTTTATTGCGACAATTATTGCTTACTTGAACTCTGTTCTGGCTCTACCCTTTACCTATATTGCTTACCTACTTCTAAATTGGATTCTAGGTGTTTCTAGTGTGTTAGGTAATCTATCTTTCGCTTCTATCTCTGTACCCTCTGTTTCTGTTTGGTTAATTGTTCTGATTTATCTTTTTATGGTTATTTTTATAAAGCACTGGAGAAGTTCTGTTCCACAGTCTGCCAGTTCAAATTTATGAAGAAATCTTCAATATAATTTTTCTTTCCACTTGGTTGGTAGTCAGTGACAAAAGAGTGCTCCCACATGTCTAAAGCGAGAATCGGAGTGACATTGTTTAATTGACCCAGATGTTGCTCATCCACCCAGTAATTTAATAGTCTTTTTGATGATTTGTCGTAGCCTAATATTGCCCAACCAATACCGCGCGTGAGAGCAATAGATTTAAATCTATTCAGCCACTTATCAAAATTACCCCATTCTCCTTCAATCGATTTTTTGAACTCACTGTTGACACCGAGTGTCAACGAACCTTTCTCGAAATGTGAAAAATATATTTCATGATTGCGCATACCGTTGAATTCAAATGAAAATCGGCGCTGAATTTCTCCTAATGCATAAGCGTTTGCCTCTGCGTCTTTGGCATATTCATCAATTTTGGTAAGTATAGTATTGCTATTCTTTACATAACCAGAATAGAGTTTCAAATGTTCTTCAATTGTTTTTACAGAAATACCTTTTAACGTTGGGATGTTGAACTTTTGTTCCTCGAATTGTTTATCCATGCCTAGATTATACTATATCTATGGTTTCTCTAAAGAAATGGTGGAAAGAACTTCTTATTACCATCCTCGTTGCTTCAAACATTGTTGTCTGGGTTACTCTATATCAGAAACGTTCAAGTGATATTCTCACAGTGTACTTTATAGATGTGGGACAAGGCGATGCGATACTTGTCGACTCGCCACAGCATGGTCGCGTACTTATAGATGGAGGCAGAAACAGAAGCATATTGAGTGAACTTGGCAGAATTTTGCCGTTTGGAGA
Source organism: Candidatus Zambryskibacteria bacterium RIFCSPLOWO2_02_FULL_39_14 (assembly GCA_001824135.1). Lineage (GTDB taxonomy): Bacteria > Patescibacteriota > Minisyncoccia > Phycocordibacterales > Zambryskibacteraceae > UBA5004. The sequence continues at coordinate 7,052 of MHWM01000028.1, forward strand.
CACGAGGTTGGATATCGTCATAGGTACTCATCCGGACTTTGATCATATAGGCGGTCTTCCTGCAGTGGTTGAGCGATACAAAGTTGGTGCTTTCTTAGAGCCGGGTGTTGAGTCGGATAGTGATATAGATGATGAGTTGGATAAAAGATTAAAGGAGAAAAATATCCCGACCATTTTGGCAAGGCGGGGGATAATAGTAAATTTCGGCGATGGGGCGAAGCTTCAAATCCTTTTCCCAAACCAAGATGTTTCCAACTGGGAAACTAATAAAGCTTCTGTAGTGGCGAAACTAACGTATGGTAGTAAATCTTTTTTACTGACTGGCGATTCTCCTATGCAAGTGGAAAATATTTTACTCAATCTGGATTCGTTACCTCTTAGTTCCGATGTTTTAAAAGCTGGTCATCACGGCTCGCGCACATCTACTTCACTTACATATGCTAAAACAGTTTCACCGGAATATGTCGTTATTTCTGCAGGTCGCGACAACTCCTATGGTCATCCGCATCAAGAAGTCTTAGATATTTTAGAAAAAATTGATGCTAAAGTTGTTAGTACTGCGGACTTAGGCACTATTAAATTTGAAACGGATGGCAAAATTCTTAAACTGAAATAAAACGAAAGCCCGTCACTGACGCTAGTGACAGGCTTCGTCATAAGTCAGGGCGGGCTACTATCGAGTCGTTGTGAGGAGTGGATGGCTTGGGAACAGTCTTTTCACCTTCTCTCTACTGTTCTCTGGCAATTCTTCAAACAAGATGACAAGTTCTTTTCCTTCGATGTCGAGAGGGATAGCGACCTTGTCTTTGTAATTGTAACGACGTGTGACTGGCTCGTGGATCCTGATTACCGAATTGCCCGTGAGGCAGATGTTTCGATCCCAAGATAGCAACAAGCTACCTGGGTCGAAAACAGGACGAAAGACACGCACTAATGATCCATCAAATCTAAGTTCCATTAAACCCTCTCTTTCCACCACCTAATCTATTCTTATTTCATCAGAAAATCAATAACTACCCATTCCTGGTCTAAACAAGTTTTACTAATAGCTATAATCTAGAAGCTGTCTAAATCACCCCAGCTTTTTTGAGAACGCTATACGCACCACGTTTGTTTATAGTCTTGATAGCTTTAGTTGAAAGAGTAAGAGTTATAGTTTTCTTCAATTCTGGTACGTAAATACGCTTTTTTTGGAGATTTGGGTACTTGCGGATAAATCCTGTTGGGTTAAATTGGGTAGCACGAGTCCTGTTGGAATATCCGCCTCCAACTCTTGAACCTTTTTTTGATACTGGGCATACCTTCGCCATAGTTGCGCTATACTAACATCATGGAGTTTATATTTCAAATTGCCATTCTTATCATGTCGGTAGTGATACACGAAGTCTCTCATGGCTATTCCGCATCTATGCTTGGTGACCAGACCGCCAGATATCAAGGCCGACTGACACTTAACCCAGTTAAGCACTTAGATTTTGTAGGTTCTTTCCTAGTACCTCTTGTCTCTTATATGTTTGGTGGATTTATCTTCGGTTGGGCAAGGCCTGTTCCATATAACCCATACAATTTAAAGCCTGGACGCTGGTCGGAAGCTACTGTGGCAGTAGCCGGACCGGCTTCCAATATCACCGTAGCCATTATATTTGGCCTAATTTTGCGTATTGGATTGGTCAGTAATCCGGCTTTCATCCAGATCGTGTCGCTTATAGTCTTCATCAATATACTGCTTGCCATATTCAATCTTATCCCTATTCCGCCACTTGATGGTTCCAAGATTCTTTTTGCCGTTTTTCCGAACAAGATGCTTGAAATGAGGACATTCTTTGAGAAATACGGTCTTATCTTAGTGATTTTTTTTATCTTTTTTCTGTGGCAGTTTATCTTCCCAGTTATTCTACTTCTTTTTCGTTTAATTACCGGATTTGCAATTTGAGCTAGTGTTTAGTACAGTATATTTCTCTTTCGGGAGATGTCCTGCCTACTGGCAGGCAGGTTTTTGTTAAAATGAGTACGATAAATCAATTAGTTAAGCGCAAAAGGAAAAATGTCGCCAAAAAGACCAAGGCGATTGCTTTGACGCGCGGATTTAATACCATCAAGAACCGTCCAGTATTTTTCAATTCTCCTTTCAAGCGTGGAGTGGCTACTAAGGTTACAACTAAAACTCCCAAGAAACCAAATTCCGCTATTAGAAAAATTGCTAGAGTCCGTCTCACTAATGGTATGGAAGTGACAGCTTATATTCCCGGTATTGGTCACAATCTCCAAGAACACTCGGTAGTTCTTCTGCGAGGTGGTCGTGTAAAGGATGTCGGTCTTCGCTATACCATAGTGCGTGGTGTGCTCGATGCTACCGGCGTTGAAAACAGAAAACAGACACGCAGTCAGTATGGTGTTAAGAAACCAAAGGGTGGTAAGTAGCAAGAACAATGAGACGCAAACTTAAAGCCAAGCCGAAGATAAATCCAGACCTTGTCTATGATTCTGAGAAAGTAGCGAAGTTTATCAACTATTGCATGGAACGCGGTAAGAAAAATACTGCTGCTAAAATTGTCCATGAATCTTTTGCCATGATAAAAGAGAAATCCAAAGCTGATCCTATGGAAATATTTGAAATGGCATTGAAAAATACTGGTCCTACTATGGAAGTGCGTTCTAGACGAGTCGGTGGAGCTAATTATCAGATTCCCCGCGAGGTTCGTCCGGAGCGCCGTCAGTTTTTATCAATGAAATGGATTATTGAAGCCGCTCGCACTAAAAAAGGTAAGTCGATGTCAGAGAAATTAGCAGAAGAGATTATGGCCGCTTCCAATAACGAGGGTGAGGCGGTCCGTAAACGAGAAAATACTCACAAGATGGCTGAAGCTAATAAGGCATTTGCACATTTTGCTTGGTAAATTTTTAAAATTGCAATTCCTAATTTACAATTCTTAAGATGAATAGAGATTATCCTTTAGAACGAGTTAGAAATTTTGGAATCATTGCGCATATTGATGCTGGTAAAACTACTACTTCTGAGAGAGTTCTCTTTTATACGGGATCACAACATGATATTGGTGAAGTGCATGAGGGAGATACGACTACTGATTGGATGGAACAGGAGCGTGAGCGTGGTATTACTATTACCGCCGCCGCTATCACTTGTTTTTGGAAGCCAACATACAAAGGTTCGACCTTAAGTACCGATTCCCAAGGTCGAACCTTAGATCCGGATAAATATCGTTTCAATATTATCGATACTCCAGGGCACATTGATTTTACTGTAGAAGTGAAGAGATCGCTTCGCGTTCTTGATGGTGCAGTAGTTGTTTTCGACGGCGTAGCTGGTGTAGAACCTCAAAGTGAGACTAACTGGCGTTACGCCGAAGAGGCACTTGTGCCACGTGTTTGTTTTATAAACAAACTTGACCGTACTGGTGCTTCTTTCGAACGTTCCTACAAATCTATTTTAGATAGACTTTCTAAAAAAGCTGTTCGTATGCAAATTCCTATAGGGGAGGAAGGCAAGCATGAAGGTGTTGTAGATCTTTTGAAGATGAAAGCGTATTACTTCGAGGGTAATATGGGTAACTTGGTTGTAGAAAAAGAGATTCCTGACAATCTGCGCGTTGATGCCACCAAATTTCGCGCCGAATTGGTGGAGAAAATTGCAGAAAGTGACGATGCTCTGATAAATGATTATCTTGAGGGCAAAGAAATTTCTCTCGAGACTCTCAAAGTGGCACTTCGCAAAGCAGTCATTGCCAACAGGATTTTCCCAGTCTATGCCGGCTCGGCTCTCAAAAATAAAGGAGTGCAACTAGTACTCGATGCTGTCGTAGATTATTTACCATCACCTCTCGACATTCCTGCTATTAAAGGCATTGATCCTCGCACCGGAGAAGAGATAGAAAGACATGCATCTGATGCCGAACCATTCGCGGCATTGGCTTTCAAACTGCAATCCGATCCCTTTGTCGGACAGCTGACATTTTTCAGAGTTTATTCTGGGACAATTGAATCTGGTACATATTTATATAACTCAACTACTGGCGAGAAAGAACGCCTCGGTCGTATAGTGCGTCTGCAAGCCAATGATCGTGAAGAGGTTAAAAAAGTTTTTTCCGGAGAGATTGCCGCCGCTGTCGGTCTCAAGAATGCTAAAACCTCACACACTTTCTCTGACGAGGACAATCCAATTATCCTAGACCAAATTACTTTCCCAGAACCAGTTATCTCTCTTCGTATTGAACCGAAAACTAAAGCAGACCAAGAGAAAATGGGCATGGCTCTCAAACGTCTCTCCGATGAAGACCCAACTTTCAAAATTAAATCAGACCAAGAAACTGGTGAGACGGTTATCATGGGTATGGGTGAACTGCATCTCGAGATTATCGTAGATCGTATGAAGCGCGAGTTTGCTGTTGAGGCTAATGTTGGCAAGCCACAAGTGGCATACAAAGAAACTATTACGGGCGAAGCCGAAGTGGAAAATAAATATATTAAACAAACTGGAGGTAAGGGTCAGTATGGGCACGTCAAGATTAAAATTAAACCTCTGCCGAAATACGACCCAGAGGAGAAAGTGCCGAAGAATGCGCACCGCGAACCCGGGTTCGAATTTGTTGATGCTATTAAAGGAGGTGTTATTCCACAAGAATTTATACCAGCTGTTGAGAAAGGTATCAAAGAAGCTATGGACAGGGGAATTGTGGCTGGTTACAAAATGGTGGATATCTCTTGCGAGCTTAACTATGGTTCTTACCACGATGTGGACTCTTCTGAAATTGCATACAAAATTGCCGCCTCGCAAGCCTTCCAAGAAGCTGCTAAAAGGTCTAAGCCAGTGCTTCTCGAACCTATTATGAAAGTGGAAGTGGTGGTACCGGAGAAGTTTATGGGCGATATTACTGGCAATCTCTCGGGTAAACGTGGTCAAATCGAATCGATGGAAGATCGCGGTGAGCTCAAGGTGGTGCGCGCCAAAGTACCTCTCTCTGAAATGTTTGGATATGTCACTTCACTTCGAAGTATGACCGAAGGTCGTGGCTCTTCTACTATGGAATTCGATCACTACGCTATCGTACCGACCAGTGTGGCACAAGGAATCATAGAAGCAAGAACTGGGAGTAAGTAAACAAACCACCTCGATAATTTGATTTTTATGTCACGTATTACATGCGTGCGTGCGTGTGTATAACGGTCAAGACCTTGGAATCACTTTAGGTTAATTGAATTGGTTTTTTGTATTGAATCCCCATATGCATTCTCTTCTCGTTGTAGTGTTTTAAGTAAGTCTTGATATCCTCTGGAGTAAGAAGGGATAATCCATGTCTAGGCATTTCTTCCTGTATCGTCCTATTGAATCTCTCAAGGTGCCCGTTCTCATTGGGAGAGCGAGGATGAATGTGTCTATGGAATATTTTGTTTCTTGAGACGAAATCAGAGAAGAACTTTCCAAACTCTGATCCATTGTCTGTTTGGATTACCTTG
>MHWM01000029.1:0-174 GCA_001824135.1 Candidatus Zambryskibacteria bacterium RIFCSPLOWO2_02_FULL_39_14
CGGGAGTGCGAGGAAACGCGCCAAACCTAGACATCTAGGCGCGAGTAGCCCTAGCGGAAATGTCCGAGGCGGATGCCGAGGATGGACTCCAAGGCGTTGGACGAACCACTAGCGATAAAAATGACACGAGGCTCAATATTGAATTTGCTTTTCATTCCGACTGCTCCTTCCTTA
>MHWM01000029.1:189-11681 GCA_001824135.1 Candidatus Zambryskibacteria bacterium RIFCSPLOWO2_02_FULL_39_14
AGCCCCGTTTCCGCCCATTCAATTTTAAAAAATCCCCCCCCGCGAAAAAGAAAAAGTATGGAAAGGCGAAACGGGGCGAGGGCGGAGCGCCGAGTCCGCGAGGTGAGAAGCGAATACTTGGAGCTTCGCAAGACCTTGAGCACCGCAGGTGCGAAAGGTGTACCGTTCCTGTAAGGAAATGGTCGGATTGTGAGAGTCACCACAGAGTCGGAGCGTACGCATTGGTCTAAAGCCACCACGCACGCGGAGCGTGCGATTAGCTCTCGAAAAAGGTTCGCGCAAAGGATATGATTAGATCACATTCAGAAACTTGTGAATTTTGTGAACGTTAGGAAAGTCCGAGAGTTTTGTTGTAAAACTCGTATTTCGCTATTTGATATTCCTTGTAAGTCTTCCTCGAAACAGATTGCTTTAGTAATTCATATTCCCTTAATACTTCTGGAGTATTCTTGAGTATCTCAAATATTTTAAGTTGTTCCTGAAATTTGTAGTCAGATGGGTCTGAAAGATATACTGATACTTCTATTCCTTCCTTAAACCACTGCCATTTATTTTTAACTTGCTCTCCGAATACAGGAGTTAGTTTAGAAAGATAAACATCTTTCATTTCAGGTGAGCAGAGGATGTAAATATCCACATCATTCTGACCAGAGATACCTAACGCTGATGCTCCCATAAAACGAGTATCAGCTTCTGGGAGAGTAGCTATTATTTGCGATATTATCTCCTCTGCAACTTCTGTAGTCTTGTGGTCATACGGGTTGACAGTAATAATCTCCTCTGCTCTTTCAGGAGGTAATTTAGCCAAGTAATTTTTCTGCCCTTCTGTAAGCATTTTATCTGAAGACCGCAAAATCTGCTTTGTGGTTACAATCAAGTATAACAGCCACATAAGGCTTCTTACTTTTCATTTGTTTGAGTATTTTCTTCGTAGCATTTACCGACCCGCCATTCCATATTACATCTTCTGCTATTAAAGCAGTGCCAACATAATGCTTCTTTTTAAAATTACTTTTCCAGACTTCTGCCTTACCATTGACTATGTTAGTCCACACTTCAAAATAAGAGGACTTTATACCTTTATTCTTTAGATATTTATGTATATGTCTCCCAACGGTTTTACCACCCGAACATATTGCTAATACATGAATAGGTTGCTCTAAATGTATTACTTGTTTAGCAAGACTATTAATAAGCCTGTTGGTCTGTATATTCATAGAACAACCTTACTTTTTAGACTAAGAAATTGCAACTCGTCTATACTTAATGCTACTAAATCTCTGTATTTAGAAAGTTCAGAAATCCAGTATAATGGGTCACAAAAACGTGGGACGTTTTTGTGAAGCCGGAGCGCGACGGCGCGAGGCCGGGGCTGGAAAATTTTCAACAGAAAATTATTGTGGCTCACATAGAAAGGTCACCTAACCTTGATTAAAATATTAAAGAAAGAAGATTATATAAAAAAAGATGGGGTAGGTGTGCGAACACCTACCCCTCTTACCTCTCACTGTCGCTCAATCACACTGTCGCTTTCTCTGCTGTCTATCGAAGCGTTCGTCTGTGCGTGCCTCAACGTCGGCACCAGCACCAGCCGAACGCTGATCGTGGTGAGTCATATTGACTGCACGTAGAGTCTGGTTATCACTACCAGACCTCAACTGTGAGCGAATGCCCCAGCCCACACGCAACCAACCTTCACGACTACCGCGACCTCTACCTCGAACGATTTTCATTCGGCCTCCAACGAGTGAGAGTTGATGAGACAAATCGTGTTCTATTTAACAGTCTATCATGCAGGAAGTGATTTGTCAATCACATCTTTTACCACCACACCTTCTGCCTTACCTTTAAGTTCTTTCATTATCATACCCATAAACTGACCTTTTTTGGAAGTATCCACACTGCCAGCTTCAGTAACCTTTTGTCTTACAAAACTCTCTACTTCCTCTCGAGACATTTGCTGTGGTAAATAAGTTTTTAGCACGGCAAGTTCCAGTTCCTCTGTATCAGCCAAATCCTTGCGCCCACCTTTTTCAAACTGTTCTATGGAATCCTTCCTCTGCTTGACCGCGCGCGTGATGACATTAAGAGCTTCTTCGTCAGAGAGTTCTTCATCCGGTTTCCTTTTCTTACTCATTGCCTCATTAGTAAAACTCGATAAAAGACCTCTCAACACATTAAGACGCATCGTATCTTTAGCACGTAGAGCTTCTTTAACCTGTTCTTTAATATTTTGGTGTAAGGACATATTTATATTATATAGTTTTTAGCTTTTGACTTCTAGCTGTTAGCTTTGATGTAAAAAAGATATAATGAGAACAAATGGAAATATTACTCTGGATAGTAGCAATTTTAGTTGTTATCAATGCTATAGCTCTATTTATATTTGCTAAAAAATTTGGAGAAAAAAAGGGTGATGATGGGGGAGAGGGGATGAAGCTTCTCCTAACACAACTCAACGAATTTTCCCGTACTGTTGATCAGAAGATGGCAGAGACAAATAAGATGATGAATGAATCTGTGCGTAACCAATTTAGCGAGTCAGCCAAGCTCATAAGAGAAGTTACTCAAGGCTTGACCAAACTCGACGAGACTAATAAACAAGTGGTTTCTTTCACCGACCAACTACAGTCTCTCCAAGATATTTTAAAGAATCCGAAACAACGCGGGGTATTAGGAGAATATTATTTAGAAACTTTACTCAAAAATGTTTTACCACCCGGTTCGTATCAAATGCAATACGCATTTCCTGATGGCACTATTGTCGATGCCGTAGTGTTTGTGAAGGAAAAAATCATACCTATAGATTCTAAATTTTCTCTAGAAAACTACAACCGTATCATCGAGGAGAAAAATGAAGTAGAAAAAGAAAAACTAGAGAAAGCATTTGTAGTCGACCTCAAGAACCGCATAACTGAAACATCTAAATACATTCAACCGGGGCAGGGAACTATGGACTTCGCTTTCATGTTCATCCCTCATGAAGCTATTTATTATGACTTAATAATTAATAAAATAGGAGCTCTTAAAGAAGACTCGGAAACTCTCATTCAACGCGCAGCTGCCAAATATCATGTACTAATAGTCTCTCCCACTTCCTTCCTTGCCTACCTCCAGACTGTGCTACAGGGCCTAAACGCGCTTCATATAGAAGAGAAGGCGGTAGAGATTATAAAGAGAGTTGAGGAACTCGGTAGGCACCTTAAAAGCTATGAGGAGTATTACTCCAAGCTCGGTAACTCTCTCTCCACCACCATCAATCACTACAATTCTGGATACAAGGAACTTGGCAAGGTAGATAAAGATGTACTCCGTATTACAGGTACCGGTACAGGCTTGAAACCATTGACTTTGGATAAACCTAGAGTAGAATAGGCACCCTATGATTGAAGTTGCAACCCCCAAGAAAGTTGTTAAAAAATCTCCCATATCTGAAGCTAAAAGTCAACAGTCAGAAGCTAAAAGATCTAATTTTTATGCCGTCTTTGCTACCGGAGGTAAACAGTATCGTGTAAAGATGGGAGATAAAGTTAAAATCGAGAAACTTTCAGATGAAAATAAAGAGGGTGACAAGATCACTTTTGACAAAGTACTCTTAATAGACGATGGGGCTACAGATGTAACTTTAGGCACGCCGTTTATCAAAGGTGGGGAAGTCAAAGCTACTTTAACTAAAATTGCTCGTTATAAAACTATTGACGTTATCAAATACAAACAGAAGTCTCGCTATTTCAAAAAATACGGCCACCGCCAACCTTATTTTGAAGTTACAATAGATTCGATTAAGTAACCCTATTACTTAGTTCTATGTAAAAAGGCGTTTTTGAGAGTCTTGGGGTCGGTATATGAATTTTCTGGAAAATACATTATAATCCAGATATGTTAAACGCTATATATAAAAAAGTACGTTCCGGCTATATTGCTTGGGTTGAGGAAATTCCTGGAGTAAACACCCAAGGCTATACGAAGAAGAAGGCTCGAGAAAATCTAGAGGATGCTCTGAAGGAGTTCATTGCTGCTCGTCGCGCTCTTACTAAACGAGAGAAAGCTACTCCAAATACCTTGGTGCGAGAACGTCTTATTGTTTAGAAAATAAAGCGCAGAGATTTAGAACAACATCTGCGCAAACATAAATGCTCATTGCTCCGAGAGGGAAGCAGACATTCTGTGTACCATAATTTCAGTAATGACAAGACTACAACTATTCCTCGCCATGTAGAAATCTTTAATCCCCTAGTTCACAAAATTTGCAAAGATCTCGGGATACCATTGCCACACAAAAAGTAATCACTTCGTCCTGTGGAGAAACGCGTTTTTGAGAGTCTCGGGGTCAGCGTATTCAAGTTCCGCGCCGGTAGAAAGTCCTCGGCCTAGTACAGAAATAGTTACACTTGGTTTTATAAGAGAAGAGAGTTCTGACTTTAAATATTCAGCAGTATTCTCGCCATCCAGATTGGCATTCATGGCTAAAATAATCTCTTTCAATCTTTCTTCGCCTTTCTTAATCCTTATTCTCAATTCTTTATTCCTTATTCTTTTCTCCGGTTCTTTCTCTAAAATCGGAACAACTCCTCCTAAGACAAAATAATATCCTTTGTAACTTCCGCTCTTCTCTACAGCTTCGAAATCTATATCACGTGGCACAATCATAAGCATAGAATTGTCTCGAGACTTATCAGAACATACAGAACAGAGGATTGTAGAAAGACCGTTCTTAGGAAAAAATCTTAGGCATTGATCACATTGCACAATCTCCTTTCTGAGATTCTGGATTGCTTTTACCAATTCACCGGAATAATCACCATTTCGAGTCAAGAGAAAATAAACAAAACGTTTAGCCTGCCTCGGTCCAATACCGGGAAATTTAGAAAATATTTCTGATAATTTATCTATTGAGTTCACTTTCTATAGATTTTTGAAATCTTCTTCAGCTTTACCATAGTTTGAATAATCTATCTCTACAAAAGTATTGAAACGAGTATGATAGTCGAGGATAACACTACCTAATGGACCATTTCTGTGTTTGGCGATGATAAGTTCTTTCCTCTGAACTTCTTTCATCTTACCGTTTTCATCACGTATATCATCCTCGTTAGAGTGGATGAAAATTACCGCATCGGCATCCTGTTCAATAGAACCGGAATCCCGAAGGTCAGAGAGTTTAGGCTTGCCACCGCGAGTCTCCACCGCGCGTGAGAGCTGTGAGAGTGCTACCACGGGGATATTGAGCTCACGAGCCAAGTGTTTGAGAGAACGAGAGATCTCGGTAACCTGCTGAACTATTGAGTCATTGATACGCGCGGTTGAAGGAGACATGAGTTGCAGATAATCAACCATCAGAAGTTTGAGTCCTTTCTCAATCTTCAATTTACGCGCCGCTGAACGCATCTTCATAATAGTATTACCCGGCTGGTCATCGATATAAATAGGAGTACGAGAAAGTTCGTCTAAAGCATCACGAACATTCTTGAAGACATCATCTCTCCAAGTACCGGTTTGAGTTCTGATTCCTTTTCTAATGACAGAAGAATCCGTACGCGATTGAGCAGCCACAATGCGATCAACCAACTGATCCGCGCTCATTTCAAGTGAGAAGATGCCTACAGGAGTCTTATGATCACTAGCTGTGCGACGTGCAATGTCGAGAGCCAAAGCAGTCTTACCTACAGAAGGACGAGCGGCGATAATGACAAGATCAGATTTTTGAAAACCACCCAAAATATCATCGAGAGACTTGTATCCAGTAGGTACACCACGCAACTCATGTTCTACAGAAGAAAGCTTTTCAAAACGTTCAAAGGCATCATGAAGAAGAGGTAGCAGATCTTTAAAACGAACACTTCCGGCAAACCGTTCAGTAATATCGAAGATCTTTTTTTCTGCGTGATCTAAAATTTCCTCTAGATCTCCGGCTTCATTAAACCCAAGATCAGAAAGAAATTCTGATGCTTCTATAAGCTGACGCATCATAAATTTTTTCATTACAATTTCTGCATAATGCTTGGCATTAGCTGAAGAGGGGACGGAAGAAGATAGTTCAGTCAAGAAGGTAGCACCGCCCACACGCTCCAGAAGATCTTTCTCTTTCAGTCTGGAGGAGAGTGAGAGTATGTCTATAGGCTGATGCTTGCCGAAAAGCTCAAGCATTGTTTCAAAAATTGTCCTGTGTTTTTCAAAATAAAAAGAGTTCGGTGTGACAATATCCAATACCTCATATATCGCATCAGGGCGAAGCATGATGGAACCGAGAAGCGCCATCTCCGCTTCAAGACTATGTGGCGGAATGCGCAAACCTGTTTTGTTGTCTAAAGTAGAGATAAGTTGCATTTCTATATCCTACCAATCAAGCCAAGCTTAGCAAACTGGAAAATGTTGAGAAATTAGTGTGTAAGCTGGGGAGAAGATAAAACAATTGAGATCTATTATAAACATTGACAAATTACACATTTAAGTGTAAAAATAATTAGGGGGACTTTGTATGCTATATGTATACATCGCTCTGGTGTTCCTCGTAGTCGCAATGTGTATTCCAATTCTCTTCGTGATTGGAGGTGGTGGACTTCGTACTTACGAAAAGAAATACCCATCAAACCAGAAACAAGAGACGATTCGTTGGCGATGAGTTCTGTACCGTGAAGCCCTGCATTAACATGTGGGGCTTCGTCGCTTTATTTAAGACTAAGCCCTAATACTTGGTCGAAATCTAATAGAGTAATTCGTTTATCCTCAGGAGAAACCTCAGAATCTTTTACCAAACCCCAGACTACAGCAAGCGCTTGTGGAGTATTGAGATCATTTTCTAATTTTTCTTTAAACTTACCTTGATACTCTTTATTAATTTTACCTTTTCCAGATAGGTTAGACACAAATTTTTGTAATTTATTATAAGCATTTTGAGCAGCTTCAAGCGCCTCCAAAGAAAAATTAACAGGAGTTCTGTAATGAGCCATAAGCAATAAATAACGATAAGCCAGAGGAGAGAAACCTTTATTCACTAGAGTTTGCAAGGTGATGAAATTATCATCAGATTTAGCCATCTTTCCTTCGGCAATATTTACAAACTCATTATGTAGCCAGAAGTTAGCGAGTGATACACCATAGGCCGCCTCTGATTGAGCAATCTCATTATTGTGATGAATAGGAATGTGATCCATACCTCCAGTATGAATATCGAATGGCTGACCCAGAAGCTCTCGCGACATGGTAGAACATTCTATATGCCAACCGGGGAAACCATGACCCCACGGACTTTCAAAACCAAGATGACTATTCTTCGATAATTTCCACAAGACAAAATCTCGTGGATTCTTTTTCTCTACTACTCCTACGCGAGCTACTCCTTCTTCTTTCGGTGTCAATCCACCTAATTTGCCATAATCTGATAGTTTACTAGTATCAAAATATATTCCGTCTTCAGTTTTGTATGTAAAATCTTTTTTCTCCAACTCTTGTATCAGTTCAATTTCTTGTTCCAAATATTCAGTAGCACGAGGAAAGTGATGAGGTTTCTTTATATTGAGAGTGTTTAGATCATCCTTGAAAGCTTTCTCGTATTTATTGGCAAGATCCTTGAGACCATCAAGAGAAAGTGGTAAATTCTCACGCTTAAGCCCCTTAACCATTTTATCGTCGCCAGTATCAGCATCTGATGTAAGATGACCTATATCTGTAATATTTATAACCTGCGTGACTTTGTTTCCATCATATTCACATACACGACGCAGTATGTCTGCAAATATATACGAGCGTAGATTGCCAATATGAGCATAGTTATAAACCGTTGGACCACAGTGATACATACCGACTTTGCCAGATTTAATAGATTTGAACTCTTCAAGTAAACCGGTTAAGGTATTATGAAATTTTATAGCCATTTATCCCGTTAGAGATAGGATGTGCTAGCGCATCCATCTCACTTGTATATTTTATAATAATACCACACAATTTATCTCTAACAGGACAAGTATGATACAATTCTTAAAATGGAATTTTTGAAAAAACATTCTGCACTACTTGTGCTTGGAGCAATTATAGCTATTAGCTCTTTTTATCTCGGTTTTAATTCTGGAGAGAAAAGTCTTTCTATACCTGTAGTTGATGTAGATAATAAGACCGAAGGTCAACCTATTAATGTAGACTTTGCCCCATTTTGGAAAGCTTGGAATCTTTTAAATGAAAAATATGTATCGGCCAGCACCACTATCGAAAAAGTAGGCAACCAAGAAAAAATATGGGGAGCTATCAAAGGATTAGCAAATTCTCTAGATGATCCTTATACGGTTTTTTTTCCGCCTGTAGAATCATCTCTTTTCGAAGCTGATGTACGTGGCAATTTTGAAGGAGTGGGTATGGAAGTAATTGCGCAAGATAACACCATTACTGTTATAGCACCTCTGAAAAATTCTCCTTCTGCTAAAGCTGGTATTTTAGCCGGAGACAAGATTATCAAAATAGGAGACAAGACAACCAGTAATCTCTCTACAGAAGACGCAGTGCAACTTATACGCGGGCCAAAGGGTACAAGCGTTACTTTAACTATATTCAGAAGTGGAGTAAAAGAACCTTTTGAAATCAAAGTTATTCGCGATGTTATAGATATTCCAACTATAAGTACTGAGGAATTGCCGGAAGGCATCTTTGTCATAGAGCTTTACAATTTCTCTGCACAATCACCGAATCTTTTCCGTAGCGCTTTGAGAGAGTTCATCTTGTCTGGTAATAATAAACTTATAATAGATCTGCGTGGCAATCCGGGTGGTTATCTGGAAGCAGCTATAGATATGGCTAGTTGGTTTCTTCCTGCCAGTCGAGTAGTTGTCAGAGAAGATTTCGGCCCATCAAAAGATGAGAAGGTTTATCGTAGTAAGGGTTATGATGTGTTCAACGATAATTTGAAACTGGTAATACTAGTAGATGGCGGTTCTGCTTCAGCATCCGAAATATTGGCTGGAGCACTGGTAGAGCACGGTAAAGCGGTTCTTGTGGGAGAAAAGACCTTCGGCAAAGGCTCTGTTCAAGAATTGATAAACATTACTTCAGATACATCGCTTAAGGTAACAGTGGCCCGATGGCTAACACCAAACGGTTTGTCTATTTCCCAAAACGGAATAATGCCAGAGCACTTAGTCAAATATACTCTAGCAGACAGAGAAACTGGTCGTGACCCGCAGTTTAAAAAAGCTGTTGAGATACTAACTAAATAAAATGAAGGTAATTCTTCTTAAAGATATTAAAGGGGTAGGTAAGAGATTTGAAGAGAAAGAAATATCCGATGGGTATGCCAATAATTTCCTGATACCTAAAAAACTGGTAATGTCTCTTTCTGATGCATCTATCGCTTCTGTAAAAAATCTTAAAGAACAAGAGAAACGTGTTCAAGAGAAACGAGGAGAGATGATGTCTCAAAGTATTTCCAAACTTAAAGATGTAAAACTAACGACTTTTATGAAAGCTAATGAAAATGGTAGTTTATTTTCTTCTCTCAATAAAAAAAAGATAAGTGAATTATTAAAGAAAGAGGGAATTGAGATTGATCCAGAACATATTAAACTAGAAGAACCAATAAAAGAAACTGGCTCTTTCAAAATACCAGTTTCTATCGGAGAAGAAAAGGAGACTTACTTTACACTCGAAATAAATCCACTGCTAGACTAAACCTTCGACAAAACACTCATAATTTTCTTTTTAATCACTTTGTTGTCAAAATGAATTTTGCGTTTGTAGTTGAGAGCGACTACACCGTCTTTTAAGGCAAAAAGGGTGTGGTCCTTACCCATGGAGACATTCTTACCCGCAAGCACATCAGAACCTCTCTGGCGCACTAAAACAGAGCCCGCTTGAGCCATACTGCCCGGCGTAAGCTTAATTCCTAGATACTTAGGATTGGAGTCTCGACCATTTTTGCTTGTACCTGCTGATTTCTTATGTGCCATATTGCTATAATATTAGTCTCATGAGTATAGACAAGTTTATAGGAAAAATCAAGAATATAACCCTGTCAGCTAATTCAGAAGCAGGTGAGGAAATTTCTTTCGACAAGGAGGGTAATGTAGAGAAATTTGCGCTTTTTAGAAAACTTTTCCTTTCTTTGATAATCATACTAGTTGCTTCGCTTTCTTTCGGTGTCGGCAGATTATCTGTAGTGGGGGATAGAGAGCCTATCAAGATTGAATACGATTCTGAAATGACAACAAACAACCGACAAACAACAAAAACAAATCAAACGGCTAATGTAATACAAGCTATTTCCGGACAAGTAGTAGTTTCTAAAAATGGCACTAGATATCATTACCTACACTGTTCAGGAGCAAAACAGATTAAAGAAGAGAATAAGATTATATTTAGTTCTCCTGATGTAGCAGAGGCCTCTGGATACACTCTAGCAGCTAATTGCAAGCCTCGATAGTTTCACAATATATGGCTTAATAAAGCCATTCTATATATATTTGACCACACTTATCGTTTGACTTCAAGAGTTGCATATGATATACTTAGAGTAAGTCAGCAAAGGGCTGGCTTTTCGTTTAGGAGAGCAGTTACGGAAATGGCGACCTAAAATTAGAAGTTTATCCCACTGTTATTTTACAGTTAACGACTATCAGTCTTCTCCTCAGCTTCTCATCTGGAGCCTTAGCTGTATTGCCTGCGATGACATCGCTTGCAATGCCTACGATCGAGATAGAAATACCGGTAGAAACACTACCTAGAGAAGTCAAAGCAGAGGACTATCAGCCGATTACAGATCCGAAAAACGTCGAAAGATTCATTAATGACTATTTCGCCGACATCCCGATTCTTGCAGAAATTGCAAAATGTGAATCACACTTCCGCCAATTCAATTCGAATGGAAGCGTATTAAAGGGAAATAGGAACAGCTACGACAGAGGAGTGATGCAAATTAATATCTTGTATCACGCCAAGACAGCTGAGAAGCTCGGTTTGGACGTCCACGATCTCGATGACAACGTTGCTTATGCACGTTATCTGTACGAGAAGCAGGGGGCCAAGCCCTGGATGTCTTCTTCAGCTTGTTGGGCAAAGTTTAGCCAATCTGAAATCGCTAGGAAATAATCCTCAACAAACCCGCCAGTATTGGCGGGTTTGTTGTATAAAAATGAAGCTGTACAGATAGGGAATAGGGCTTATTTGAGTTTAGATATATGTCGCACAATATACCTTTCACGACATTTAGCTATAGAAGAAAGGGCGACTATGGAGACGCCCTTGAAGACCTGTCGGCTACATATTCCGTGCACAGTCGCGCATGACCGTAACACGGAACAACTTCATCAGGACAGCCAACGCACTGTTCTGGCGGAGATGTAACCGTAACTGGTTTTATCACGATAATTTTCTTGGACACAAGAACCTCCCACTTCCCTACTGAATCGATAGGGAATTATCTCCATCTTTAATTATACCTTTTAAATACATATAATAGTAGATCAATGAGCCAGCCAGACAAGATTTGGGATAAATTAATTGATAACAAT
>MHWM01000030.1:0-1297 GCA_001824135.1 Candidatus Zambryskibacteria bacterium RIFCSPLOWO2_02_FULL_39_14
CAAATAGGGTTCAGAACTATGTTACTAAATTCTATAAATGTGATATAAAGATTGCAGACAAACAACGGAGGTTAGACTATGCTTAGATTTTTTAGTTTGTTTACAGAACCGTTGAGAGTACCGATGCTCTATCGAAGACGTTTGGGTTCTGGTCGTGCAGTTTCGGTTATCATTTCAGACAAAGGTCTGGAACTAGATAACTTGGTGCTGAGATTCGAGCGAAAGATTGAGCATGGTGATGTCGTGAATGGCAAACTTACTAAAATTTCGCTCGAGAAAGTGAAGAAGCGTGGTGCCAAACGTTCCACAACCATCGCACTCTCGTATGAGAGTGCGGAAGCTCTTCACTCTACACTTGGAAGTGCTCTCAAAGATGCGCGCAGAAGACGCATCTGGCACAACTTCTCCAACAGGATAATGTCTGCCATCTTCGAGTCAACACGTCACCTTGAAACACAAAGGTAAGAGCAGGATACCTGCCGCCCGCCGACTAAGAACGCCTCGCGCTCTTACAGGCGAGGCGGTTTCTTTTTTTTATATTTTTTATACAAAACTAAATTTTGGACTTAATCAGAGTAAAAATACTTTTTTAATTCGTCCTGCGAGACAAATCTGCTGGCTTGGTTAAATATTGCTTTTATCGTGCCTCTGGCCAATTCCTTGTGGAGCGAAACGACAATTGCTTGCTTTTCTCTCTTGAACAATCTTACCAGTTTGCAGTGGCTTCCTTTGCCGTATTCAATTTCAAATCCTTGTTTTTGTAAAAAACCAACAATATTTTTGCCTGAGAGAGTTCTCAGTTTTTTAGACATGAGCCGGAAGTTCGATATTTGCCAAAATAGAAGAAGTCGTAGAAGAACTTGCTTTCTTCATATCATTATCGTGAAAGTATACTTCTACTGCTTCTTGAATATTTTTTGTCAGTTCATCAAGGGTTTTGGCCTGAGTAACAATAGCCAAATCAACACCTTCGGCTATATAGATGCTGTCATCTTTATAGATTTTGAATTGGGCAATAGTTTTCATATAGTTCGATACTATCACGATTCATCTCATTTTTCAAGACAGTCCCACCATAGATAACAATCCGCTAAACTCTAATTCCCGTGCTACACTAGACCAATTAATGGTTCCGAACCTATCCATCCACTGGAGCCCGAATAAGGTTCAGAACCATATCCACAGGTTCATTGATTTTGATAGATAATATGATAGTGTCTGTGTATGCCTGTGGGCACAAGCCCCGTTCAGCTAAGGAATACCTAAGCTGAAGGCAGGCATAACAAAGATACCACCT
>MHWM01000030.1:1315-11556 GCA_001824135.1 Candidatus Zambryskibacteria bacterium RIFCSPLOWO2_02_FULL_39_14
TTATTCTTCTATACCTTCTGTAAACCGAAGTATGAGATGCAAGTACTTAAACCCCACTAATTTGAAGCTAATCCTGATTTGAAGCTACTTAAGACTTACTCAAAAAGTTCTTAAATTACTCATTTTTGTATATTTTGATGAGTGTGATAAACTGTATATTATGAAAAACTTTATCATCACACTTCTGGTTATTGTTCTTGTCGGCTTTGGTATTTATTTTCTAACTAAAGGTTCACCCTCTGATGTGAACACGCTGGCTCCAACCGAAAACAACGAACAAATTGACGAGATAGTGGTGGAAAATAAAGAGAGTACCGTTATAGGAAAATCTGTTGAAGGACGCGATATCACTGCTTATCACTACGGCAATGGTGACGAAGACATATTATTTGTCGGGGGTGTACACGGTGGATATTCATGGAACACTACTCTTGTTGCTTACGAAACTATGGATTATCTGAAAGCAAATCCTAATGTCATCCCAAGCAATATAAAAGTGACAGTTATCCCTGTGCTGAATCCAGACGGTCTAAACAAAGTAGTTGGTACCGCCGGCCGATTTAGTAAAGCAGACGTCTCTTCTTCTAAAACTATTCAGACATCTGGTCGTTTTAATGCAAACAATGTAGATCTTAGCCGAAATTTCGACTGCAATTGGAAATCTGTCGGTGTGTGGCAAACTAAGAATGTTAGTGGCGGAAGTAAAGTATTTTCTGAACCTGAAAGCGTAGCTCTCCGAGATTACGTGGTAGCAAACAAGCCAGACGCAGTCGTCGTCTGGTATAGCGCCGCTGGTGGCGTATATGCTTCAACTTGTGACAATAGTATTTTACCTGAGACTAGCGTTATTACAGATATTTATGCCAAAGCATCTGGTTACCCTGCATATGAAAGTTTTGACTTCTACGAGACGACTGGCGATATAGTAAGTTGGCTTGCTAAAAACAAGATTCCCGCTGTAAGCGTCTTGCTCTCTAACCACGAAGATACTGAATGGGACAAAAATAAGAAAGGTATTGAAGCACTTCTTAAACATTACGCTAAATAATTTATTGTAAGCTTTAATAGATATGCGGACTAGACAAATCATTGTAGTCATTCTTTTTGTCTTACTTGGTATTGGTCTGATTATTTTTTTCATCTCGCGAGACAGTGATACGCCACAGGAAGCAATCGAGACTGCAAATCTTGGTCCGGAACGCAAAGTGCTTGGTTTATCTGTAGAAAAACGTGATATTGAGTCATACAGATACAGCAACGGAGAAACGCGTCTTCTGTTTATCGGAGGTATACATGGCGGTTATGAATGGAATAGCGTTGTCCTCGCATATCAATTTATGGATTATTTGGAAACAAATCCTACAGTTGTACCAGAAAATATAACTGTTACAGTAATCCCCTCTCTGAACCCTGATGGGGTTTACAAAGTAATAGGTAAAGAAGGACGCTTCACAAGTACAGATGTACCGAAAGATAAATCCAGCGCACCCGGACGATTCAACGCAAATACAGTAGATCTAAACAGAAACTTCGATTGTAAATGGCAACCAGAAAGTAAGTGGCGGGACAATATAGTAAGTGCCGGAATAAAACCGTTTTCAGAGCCAGAAGCTTTGGTTCTAAAAAATTTCGTCTTAGAGTATAAACCTACCGCTATCGTCTTTTGGCATAGTCAGTCGGGTGCTGTATATGCATCAAAATGCGAAGATGGCATTCTACCGGAGACAATTAACATTATGAACGTGTATGCACGTGCATCTGGATACCCTGCCGTTGAATCTTTTGATGCTTATCAGACTAGTGGCGACGCCGAAGGATGGCTCGCCTCAATAGGCATACCCACTATCACCGTTGAACTTAAAACGCATGAGACTATTGAGTTTGAAGAAAACCTAGCCGGCATCAAAGCGCTTTTTGAATATTATAAGCAACCAAGCATTAGTAATGAAGAAAAAATAATTTTAAATAAAAATAAAAGTCTAACGTTCGTATCTTAATTCAATTTTGTCACCATCTCTCATTTGGTAATTTTCAAATTCAAAATTCTCTTCTCCATTAACTGTCATAATAACTTTAGAGCCAAATTCCATAAAATCCTTACCCCAGACACGGAAGAAATTGCCAAGTTTTACATTATCTTCTCTTACTAACCCATCAAACTCTAAATGGATAAGAGGTAGATCATCATGTGTATGCACAGGATTATGAATACCACCAAGTCCAACATTTTGTGGAATTTCTATTTTATCTCCATTAACATAAATCTCTAGTTCTGGATGCCAGTGAATGCCATTGTGGCTAATCACCGTTGGATCATTGCTAGTAGAAGACAGCGACTTTGACCACCACACTGCTCCAATAAGAAGCACTATAACTATAACAAAAGCAAAGAAGAAATTTTTCATATTATCTCTTTTTTTTCATAATAACACATGTATAATATACATGCATACATGATGGGATATAATTACAATTACGGAGGGATGATAGGAGGGGCTAGCCTCGGTATAATTACTTGGCTTGTCTTTACAATTGATTTAGTCTTGCTCGGAATCTGGCTCTGGAAACAGATTCATAAAAGTTAGATTCTTCCTTCATCTTCTGCATTCTTAACACTACGAATTAAGAACTCGTATGTTATCGTTATTTAAAAAATTAGTGATTACTTGTTTTGATTGTATAATTGTAAATAGAACACGGAATCAAAATAAACGTGTCGATTACAGATCTTTAGTTCAGAAAAGAGGTCTAGATGCTGTCACAATTGCTGGTAGTGTTCGTGATTTCTATGTTCGTCAGCCAGATTGCGGTATTCGCCACAACTATCTATCTCCACCGAACAGCTACGCATAGTTCACTCAAACTGAATCGCGCTGTCGCTTGGTCATTTCGATTTGTGCTGTGGTTGACCACAGGCATGTCGAGAAGAGAGTGGGTGGCTATCCATCGTAAGCACCATGCGTTTACTGATGAGGAGGGTGATCCGCACAGTCCGCAACTCAAGGGTTTCTGGTCAGTTCAATTTGGAAATGTCTTCCACTACATCAAGGAGGCTCGAAACCAAGAGACCATTAAGTTATATTCAAAAGATATCAAAGATGACTGGTGGGAACGATATTTCTTTCAACACGGGCTACTTGGGCTCATGACTGGTATCATCGTACTGTGCTACGTACTTGGCATCGGCTGGGGACTTTTGGCAGCTGGCATACATGCAGTCACGTATGTCTTCGTACTTTCATCGTCGGTCAATGGTCTCTGTCACTACGTCGGGTACAAGAACTTCGACAACACCGCCACCAACATTCGTCTCGTCGCGTTCGTCACTGCTGGCGAAGGACTGCATAACAACCATCACGAACATCGACACAGTCCTAAATTCAGCGCGCGTCGGGGCGAGTTTGATCCAGCATGGCTCGTCATTAAGCTGATGATAGTACTTGGTCTTGCAAAAAGAAAAAGAATTATCGAGGAGATTGAGGCGATAAAGAAAAATTGATTCCAAGCGCTAGACACTTTTTTCACAGCAGTCCTTGGTGTATCACACCTCGGACTGCTGTCTATTTTATTTATACAAATTATACACAGTTAAACTACAGGATATCCCCGAAGTTATCAGAAAAACAGTTTGACATTTCCACATTTGTAGATAACAATCGTAATAGGTCAGCTTCATAACTTGGGAGATTCCTTAACAAACATTAAATGGGTCTCAAATATTTGAGCATTATGAGCCTCAAACAGAGATAACCAAAAAAATAAAAGTGGAATTCTCCTGACGGAGCAGACCGCGAGGCAAAAATCCCCGATTCGGGGATTTTTGCTTGCATTATGTTAAAATTGAATCAATGAAAAAGATTGTTGTCATTATCTTAATCATCATCGCTTTAGTATTTCTATATAATATACGTGACAATTTTACGACAAAAAAGACAGATACTCCGACAGTAAATGAAAACGGCACATTCCATCCGGATCCATCTAACGCCACTTTTATATTTGATGACGGACCAGTCACTTTCTCATCGGGAAAAAATGAGAAACCTATAGCTCCCGGAAGCGCCTTCATAGAAGAGACTATTATTTTAGATAAATTAGCTTACGGTGATCTAAATGCTGATGGTAAACAAGACACTGCCGTGCTTCTAGCTCGCTACGGAGCCGGTTCTGGAACATTTATATATGTGGCAGTATTTATCTCCGGGCCAGTAACCTATAAAGGCTCTAACACTATTTTTATAGGTGATCGTATCATTCCCCAATCTATTTCTATCGATGGAGATATTGTTGTTGTAAATTATCTGGATCGTAAACCTAGTGAAGCTCTGGCGGCTGAACCAACTATCAAAACTTCTAAACAATTAGTATACAAATCTGGGAAATTCTTAGAGAAATAACTTTGCATTAAAGTATTTTTTATGCTCTAATTGTGTGCCCCGCGAAGCTTTCAGCCAAGTGGGGTTAATTTATGGAAATTCGCAATATAGCCATCATTGCACATGTTGATCACGGCAAAACTACTTTGACTGATGCTTTAATGCGCCAGACTGGTGCTGCAGATGAAGGAGTATCTATGGACTCAAATGCACTCGAACTAGAGCGTGGTATTACTATTTATGCCAAAAACACATCTATTTTCTACCGTGATACTAAAATAAACATAGTAGATACCCCGGGACATTCTGATTTTGGTTCAGAAGTAGAACGCGTCTTACGTTCTATAGACACAGTTCTTCTTGTAGTAGATGCCCAAGAAGGACCAATGCCTCAGACTAGATTTGTTTTGAAGAAATCACTTGAACTCGGTCTAAAACCAATAGTAGTTATAAACAAAATAGATAAACCAGCCGCCAGACCAGAAATTGTACATGAAATGGTTCTGGAGCTTTTCTTAGAACTTGGAGCTGACAATGCGCAGATCGAGTTTCCCACTGTTTATGCTATAGGTAGAGAAGGAATTGCTAAGAAAAACTTAAAAGATGAGTCAAAAGACTTGACCCCTCTCCTTGATACAATATTGGAACATGTTCCACCCGCCGTTGCCAATGATATAGCGGATAAGCGAGCAGAACAAAAACTCGATATGCCAGCGCGCCTTCAACCATTTAATCTGGCTTATGATAATTTCCTAGGTAGATTGGCTATAGCCCGTGCGTATGAAGGTACACTTAAAAATGGACAGAAGGTATTTGTAAAGAAACCAAACGGAGAAACTTATTCAGGAAAAATTACTAAACTTTATACTTTTAGAGGTCTCAAAAGAGAAGAAACTAATGAAGTAATTGCTGGTGATATATGCATGCTTGCAGGACTTCCAGAAATTTATATTGGTGACACCATAACAGGTAGTGAAGATGCCCCAGCTCTACCTGCTATAAAAATAGATGAACCGACTATTTCTCTAAACCTAGTCGTCAATGACTCCCCTTTTGCCGGAAGAGTCGGTAAATTTGTAACTAGCCGACAAATCCGCGAAAGGCTTGAGCGTGAACTCGAGGTTAACGTAGGACTTAGAGTAGATTTCTCTCCTAGTGACTTTATAACTATCTATGGTCGTGGAGAATTGCATTTAGCGATTCTTCTTGAAAACATGCGGCGTGAGGGTTTCGAACTCCAAGTCTCTCAACCACACGTGTTAGAAAAAATGGAAGATGGTAAAAGATTAGAGCCATTTGAAGAAGTGGTCGTAGATGTGCCTGAACAAATGTCTGGCACTATAATTTCTAAACTGACAGAACGTCGAGCTAGCCTTATAGATATGAAAAATGAGGGTGAACAAGTTCGTATCATATTTGAAACACCCACCAGAGGCCTTTTAGGTTATCGCAACCAGTTCGTAGTAGATACAAAAGGTTTAGGCATTATCTCATCTCACTTCATTGGATTCAAACCTTATGTCGGAGAAATGAAACATGAAAAAAGCGGTTCTATGATATCTATGGAAAAAGGAAAAGCTCTAGCTTTTTCACTTAATAATCTGCAAGATCGAGGAGTGCTCTACATTGAACCGTCTGATGAAGTCTATGAAGGACAGGTTATTGGTAATACTTCTAAAGGAGAAGATTTATACGTCAACCCAACTAAAGGCAAACAGCTTACAAATATGCGTGCTTCCGGTTCCGACGAAGGTATTTATCTAACTCCAGCTTATAAACTGGATATTGAGCGAGCTATGGAGATCATGAGTGATGACGAATATATAGAGATTACACCGACCATCATTCGTCTACGCAAGATTCTTTTAACACAACAGGAACGTTCAAAAGCTCAGAAAAAAACTGTATAATACCCTCATGTCAAAACTTGATACTGGGCCATATAAGGGAGTGAGAGATTTCTACCCTGAAGATATGGCTATTCAAAATTATATATTTGATAAATGGCGTAAAGTCTCTGAGAATTTCGGATATGTCGAATATAGCGCATCACCTCTTGAACCAACAGAAATTTATACCGAAAAATCGGGTAACGAGATAGTCAACGAACAAACTTTCACTTTCCTAGATCGCGGTGACCGATCTGTTACCTTGCGTCCAGAAATGACACCCACACTCGCTCGCATGATCGCAGCACGACGAAAAAATTTGAAATTTCCTCTGCGTTGGTATTCTATTCCAAACCTCTTTCGTTATGAACGTCCACAACGCGGTAGGAAACGTGAACATTGGCAATTAAATTGCGATATCTTGGGTATTGCAGGTATTGAAGCAGAAAAGGAAATTGTTTCTCTTACTTATAAAATCATGAAAGAATTCGGAGCAAAAGATGAAGACTTCGAAATTAGAATCAATAATGCTGATATTGATATCTTCAAGGAGATCGGACCAAACCTCGTTTTCGACTCATCCTTAGCCAGAGGACAAACTTACTACACTGGAATGGTTTTTGAAATTTTCGACACAAATAAAGAAAACGCCCGTTCAATAGCCGGAGGAGGAAGATACGACGACTTGCTTGAAATATTTGATGTTGAACCTATTCCAACTGTCGGTTTTGGTATGGGAGATATTACTTTCCGCGATTTTCTCGAAACGCACGGATTGCCACTATGCGTAAAGTAGTATTTGACATAGAAACTAAAAATTTCTTTCAAGATGTCGGCAAGAATGACCCGTCCTTGCTTGATATTGCTTTAGTGGCTATATATGATTCCGAGACAGAAAGTTTCTCGTCATATCTAGAAAATGAACTTACTAAACTCTGGCCTATTCTCGAGCGTGCTGATATTATCATCGGTTTCAACTCTGATCACTTCGATATTCCCCTTCTGAACAAGTACTACCCGGGTGATCTGACTAAAATAAAAAGTCTCGATATATTGCGAGAGATAAAAGATGCTTACGGCAGACGTATGCGTCTGGATCAGATTACTGAGGGAACTTTAGGTAAACACAAATCCGGCGGTGGACGTGATGCTATAGATTGGTGGAAATCGGGAGATGTAGAGAAGGTCCGCTCTTATTGTATAGATGATGTTAGATTGACTAAGGAACTTTATGACTACGCCATAGCTAATAATAAGCTGATATTTAAAGAGGGTGGTAAACTTAATGAGATAAAATTAGATACTTCAGACTGGGAGAAACCTAGTGGTAACAAACTTACTTTCTCTCTACCTTTCTAAAACATTTTGTCTATTTTAAAACACTGTGTTAGAATGAAATAAATATGGATACAAATAAATACCTTATTCCGCTAGCCGTAATAGTAGCAGGAGGACTCATTGCAGGTGCAATCTATTTTGGCGGAGGTTCCGATAATCTAGCAACATCAAACACTGTCAAACAAAATACAGAACAAATTGATATAGTTCCTGTAACAAACAAAGACCATATCATAGGTAGTATAAATGCTGACTTGGTAGTGGTTGAATACTCTGATACTGAATGCCCTTTCTGTAAAGTTTTCCATAATACCATGAAAGAAGTGGTCAGTACCTACAATGGTCAGGTAGCCTGGGTTTATAGACATTTCCCTATCGCCCAACTACATTCTAAAGCGACAAAAGAAGCTGAAGCCACCGAGTGCGCATTTGAGCTTGGTGGTAATCAAGGGTTTTGGAACTATCTAGATAAAATTTTTGAAACCACTAACTCTAATAACTCGCTTGATCCAAACCAATTACCTATCATAGCGACAAATGTGGGACTAGATAAATCTGCGTTCAATACTTGTCTCTCGAGCGGTAAATACAACGCATTCATCACAAAAAGTGTAGAGGATGCAGTAAAAGCCGGTGCTCGAGGCACACCTTACTCTGTGATAATAGCCAAAAATGGAGAGAAAGTTGTTATAAATGGCGCAGAACCATTTGAGAGTGTAAAGTTGAAAATCGATTCCTTACTTAAATAAGACTGACAAGATATTTATAGATAACATACATCGCGTATGTATCTAAGGTGCAATATTTTCTTAAGTTATCCATTATTTTATCTTTATTTTCGATACTCTTTCCGTTGAGAATAGTTTCCATCCATATACGTTGAGCTTGTCCGCCATGCGAGACTTCAAGCTCCTTGTAACTTAATTCTGGGGCAAGAACAGGTAGTACCGCCTTAAGTGATGCACTACCAAAAAAATCCTTATCGACAAACCACCCTTTAGAAAAAGGAATCATGAGGTCAACCATTCTATCGTTTAAGTTTTGCAGAAATGATTTAAATTCTGGATACATTAGAGCCATTTCATCATTTCTCTTCATCTCAAACTGTTTGTACCAAGAGACTATTGAACCCTTGCCATCAAAATCTTTCTGCATTTGTTTCAAGAGTGGCAAGACAGGATTAGAATTTTCAGTATGTAAATATTCTTTATGTATAAGATTATTCTTTAGATCTTTTTGTATATGCAATGAATACTGAAAAGGTACTTGCTGATATGGCCTTGTACCATCAAAAATAGGTATCACACTAGACATGGTCTCGTAATCAAAAAAATGTAATGGGAATTCAAATGTAGATAGAAATTCTTTAATATCTTCCCTGTTTATATCCCGCTCTCCTGTCTTTACCGCCTCTACTTGTTTCTGTTGTTTCTCAGACAAATCGAAATCAAGAGGTATATCGTCTATTAGTTTTATACCCATATCTTCTAGTAACCCTACTTTTTTCGGAGTGAGAATACTTAGTTTATAAATACTGTATTGAGGTAAATCTCCTTTAACCAACTTAAATATCTCTAACCACTCTTCCATGCTTCCTTGTTTGAGATATCTTGGAGAAATATCCGGTATTTCTTTCGTAGATAGAATCTTAAAAGCCTTTTCAATATTATCTAGAGTTTCGTCAATATTGGCTCGAACCTCTTCGGTCACATCAGTTTTTCTTGAAAGTTTATTTATATCAATATTCCCCTCTTTGACATATTCATTATTCACATGTAAGACAAAAATTTTGTGTATAGATAAACCAGCTTTCTCAAGTGTTATGGTCTGAAACGCGAGATCTGGTATATGTTCCGGTTTGACAGTTGTGGAAGATTTTATTTCGTAGAGATTGAAAGTGTTTCCTTCAATTCTCTCTAAAACATCGAAAATAGAAGTAAGACTACCGAGCTGTTTAGACAAGTCTATTTCCACACGTCCTTGTAGGATAACTTTTGTATTTTTATTTAACTCCTTTTTAGTAGTTTCCGGCAGAGAGTAATATTTAGTGCCACTAAATTCCCCATTATTCTTATATCCAAGTTTAACTGCTTTAGGAAAAAGTTTCTCCGCATATTCCTCAAAAAGAGTTCCTTCATCAAAACGCGCCTGTAAATCTTCGTCAGGTATAGGAATCTTATTTTTATCGTATTTTTTAAGCCACAACCACGCCGGATGCTTCAGAAACATCATAAACTCTGATTTAGATATGACCATTAATCGTTATCTTATCATATTTCCTTAAAACCAATATTTTAAGCCATTTTTATTTCACTTGACTTTTATATATAAAGTATGGTAGAATGTAAATAGGTAAACAGTAGGAATGATCCTGCTGCAGAACAAAGGAGCTGACAATGGTTACGACCAACAGCAAGGACTTTCGAGCGATCTACTACCGATTCTCAACAGAGCCAGATGAGCGAGCTCTATACGAGCAGGCAGAGGCGGCATACGAGAAGGTCATGAGGCTACTGAGACCAATCCTCAAGTACATCACGATCGAGACCGGATTCGATGAGTTCGCGATCACGGTACGATTCGCGACAGTCATCTCAATCGCACAAGGAGTGGTGATCATCGACCGAGAGGGTCATCT
>MHWM01000030.1:11598-20654 GCA_001824135.1 Candidatus Zambryskibacteria bacterium RIFCSPLOWO2_02_FULL_39_14
CAGAGACTCCAGCTTGTGCGAGTGGCGCACGGTTGACTATTGGGACACACTCCCGTTTTGCGATCTGCTTGCCGGCCTAAGCGACATACTCGCGAAAGCCGAGGAACAGAAGCGGTTGGAGGCACAAGCTCTCAAGATGCGTCGCGAGGAGATCGTGAACATCCTCAAACCCTTCATGAAATAGTTCCCACCGGCGCTCCATCGGAGAGCCAACGCCCCCAATTCGCATTTGTGCGAATTGGGGGCTTCTTATTTAATACCCCTCAATTTATTTATTTTTTCGTCCTAGTAGTAGAACAAAGCTCACTACGGGATTTCAAAAATTAACAGGCTTTGTGATTATTAGTTAATTTTCTCATGTTGGCGGATTTTTCCCTGTATAGGCATATCTTGCGTAGGCATTGCCTATGCAGGTTGTAACCAATCTATAATTTCAGTTTTGAATGAATGCTCAGTCGGAAAATAATTTGGAAAATCAACTCGATTTAAAATAATTTTGTCATCCCTATCCTTCCCTAAATAATCTATATAACTAGAAAACTTATAGTTACTGAGAAAGTCCACACCTAATTTTTTAATATTCTTATTTTTCCAATCTTTATCAATAATCTTTAGTGGATTAAGATGAATATAAGAGAAAAGATACTTAAGATACCTATCACTGTCTGCATGCTCTGATTTAAATTTATCTTCAAATAATTTACCTGTTCTCATGTACTTATTGTTGTAATACATAGAATAAGAAGTGCACAATTTATGCATAAATTTTGTAATATTTCCATTTTTGGTCGGAGTGAGTAAAAGATGGAAATGATTTGGCATGAAGCAATACGCCCCTATAGAAACCAGTCTTTCTCCCCTCTCCAACTGATATATTGTTTTTGAAAAATCCCTTATCACTAAATTTTTCATTGAATTTGCTGTATATAAAAGTTTCAGAAGTCTATGATAGTCAGAGTTGTCATGAAAAATTAAATTTTTATTATTACCACGATTATAAATGTGATAGAACTCATTTGGGACAAAATTTACAGTTCGTATAGACATAATTTAATTATACCATACTCTTGCATAGGCAATGCCTATGCAACTAAAACCTTATAATCCTTGGGACATTTTAATAACCACGAAGACGATTTATTTTCTCATGCTGTCTTATCTTCTCATGCGCCTTAGCTTCTATCTGCCTGATGCGTTCACGAGTAACGCCAAAAACTTTTCCAACTTCTTCTAGAGTATGAGTGTAGCCATCAATAAGTCCATGACGCATTTCAAGAATTTTACGTTCTTTCGGCGGAAGATCACCGAGAATTTCTTTAACTTGATCAGAAACAATGCGCCTAGAGGAATCTTGGTCCGGAGAAAGAATCTTATCATCTGCTAGAAAATCCCCTAGTTTACTCTTACCATCATCTTCTCCATCAGCACCTACTGGACTCTCCAGAGATACTGTAGATTGGTCAATCTTCTCTATCTGGTGAATCTTTTCCACGTCCAGATTCATCTCAAGAGCAATCTCCTCTTGAAGAGGTTCTCTGCCAAGATCTTGAGTAAGGCGTCTGACAACTTGTTTGTATTTAGCAATGGTTTCAACCATGTGCACAGGCACACGTATAGTTCTAGATTGATCGGCAAGAGCGCGAGTAATAGCTTGTCTGATCCACCACGTTGCATAAGTAGAAAATTTGAAACCTTTAGTCCAATCAAATTTTTCAACTGCTTTATGCAGACCCAAATTACCTTCTTGGATAAGATCAAGTAAAGTAAGATCCGGACTTCTATTGGCATACTTCTTAGCAATAGAAACTACCAGGCGCAGGTTAGCCTTCATCAATAGATTCTTGGCATCAAGATCTCCAGCTTCTATTCTCTTAGCAAGCTCTTTTTCCATCGCACCAGCAATGAGAGAATATTGTCCAATCTCTCTTAGATACATTTGTATAGAATCATAAGATGAGTCACCTCTTGAATAAGCATGTTTACCAGTTTCTTCTTCCGGCATCTCAAGAAGTCCACCACCTTCTAAAATATCTACACCTAGAGCATGGAGCTTATCGTATAACTCATCAAGAAATATAATATTGGTTTCAATAGTCGGAAATTCTTTTAAAATCTCATCGAAAGTGACAAAACCTCTTTCTTTTCCTCGCGAAACCAGACGTTCTATCTTTAATACCTCATCGACCTTCTTCTTTACCAGAGATTTACTTAACTTTGATTTTTTTAATGCCTTCTTTTTTGAAATTTTCTTACTTGATTTTGTCTTCTTTACCTTATATTTAGATTTTTTTGCTGGTCTTTTTTTAGTTGCCAGTTTTTTCTTATTACTATTCTTTTGTTTTTTGTTTGTTTTTTTCATCCCGTGCGAAAGTGTTTATATTACAATATTTTTTTCTTTTCTTCTAGAGCTCTAATCTGCCCATGCAACTCCCGTATACGAGCAGTCAGTTTCTCTATCAATTTATTATTCTTGGATAATTCTGCTTGAGAGAGTTCAGATAATAAATTATTAAGCTCATCTCTCAAGATAACACCAGAGAGATTGTTCTTGAGTTCAGCTTCTTCTTTTTTAAGCAAAGCAATCTCTGGTGCAGAGTCTGATAAATCTTTTAACCAGAGTCTAACTTCCGTCAATCGTTCTTCGATAACTTCCTGATAACTCTTTTGAATAACATCATCATCTTTCTTCGTATTGACATCTTCTACATAGGTTTGACCTTGTAAATTTACACTAGGCGCCACAGCCTTTCGTAAATCTTCCCACAATATTTCTTCTTTTATACCAGTACGTTTAGCTATCAAAGAAATATAATATGATTGTTCAATAGCGCTTTTAGTAAGTTTTATCATAGGCAAAATCTTTTTCTCTATCTGTTTACCCAGTTTTCTTGAATCTTTTTCCTGTCCTTGGACTGTATTGAAGAAGAATTCTACAGCTGGCAGAGATTGGCGGAGAATATTTTTCCATTCTTCGGGTTTCTTACTTGCTACCTCCGCCGGATCTAAACCTTCTGGCAAACTAGCAACCTTAACTTCAAAGCCCAAAGACACCCCGAGTATACTAGCCTTCTCTGTAGCTTTCTCTCCAGCAGAATCGCCATCAAAAGCCAGTATTATCCTAGTAGAGAGATGTTTCAGCCGTTCAAGATGAGCACGACTGAAGGCAGTGCCAGAAGTAGCTACAGTATTATTGATTCCAGCTTGGTGAGAGGTCACCAGATCCATCTGTCCTTCTACAAGTACTGCATAATTTTGCTTGCGTATATATTCTTTAGCCTTATCTAAGCCATATAATACTTCGCTTTTAGTAAACACTATGGTGTCAGGGCTGTTCAAGTATTTAGGTTCTGTCTCTTTCGAAAGAGCCCTGCCAGAAAACGCGATAATTCGGCCATTAGAATCTGCTAGTGGAAAAATAATACGATCTCTGAAAACATCATAGGGTTCTTTATTAGCACTAGTCTCACTTGTTTTTATAAGACCAGCTTTAGTAATTATCTCCTTATCGTATCCCATATCCTGTAGATAGCTAAAGAGAAGTCGCCAATCATCTGGAGCATAGCCAATACGCCAACTTTTAACCGTAGCATTACTTATACCTCGAGAAGTAATGTAACTACGAGCTAATTTACTTTTAGCCAATTCTTTTTCAAAGAACAATGTAGCTTTTTCAAGAACTTCTAAGACATTATCTTTTTCTGTTCTCGACTCGCCTCTCTGGTAATCAAGTTCTACCCCAGCTTTTTCTGCCAAAAGTCTTAAGGCGTCGCGGAACTCTAGACCTTCTACCTGTTCCACGAAAGTGAAGATGTCACCCTTCGCACCACAACCAAAGCAGTAGAAATTTTGTCGCGTTGGAGATACGAAAAATGAAGGAGTTTTTTCGTTATGAAATGGACAACGCGCCTTTAGACCAGCTCCCGCTTTTTCTAATTTGACATAGCCAGAGACTACCTCTGCTATGTCTAGTCTTTCTTTGATTGTGTTGACGTCGCCTCGCATATCAACTTTTCTTTATATCCATTTTTGAAACTAGTACCCGCTGGAATAAGGCGACCGATTATGACATTTTCTTTCAGACCGACAAGCTTATCTACCACGCCCCGAATAGCGGCCTGTATAAGAACACGGGGCGTATGCTGGAATGAAGCCGCGGACAAGAAGCTTGAACGGGAAAGTGATATTTCTGATATACCCATAATTACCGCGTTTGCCACCACCTCTTTGAGACCTTTGGTTTTTAGATGGCTATTCATTTCTACAAGTTCAGATATCTCAACTACATCACCACGAGTAAAGTGACTATCCCCTGAATCTTTAATCTTGCGACGACTAAACATCTGACGCACTATCAATTCAATATGTTTATGGGATACTGCCGCACCTTGAAGTTCATACAATTTAGAAACCTCATGAATAATGTAATTTTCGGTTTTTTCTCTGCCAGCATAACGGAAAAGTTCATCCAAATCAGCAGAACCATCTGTTAAAAGATCTCCCTTCAATACATTTTGTCCAACTTTTACCAAAGATGCTCGTGAAGCTGAAACTGTATACTCGTTATCAAGTTTTTTACCCTTTACTTCACCCACTTCTGGTGTAATTACTATCAACTTATCATGACCTAGAACTTTAATTTCGCTTACCATTCCATCCAGATGACTTATAACTGCAGGATTTTTTGGTTTACGTTTTTCAAATATTTCTTCAACACGAGGCAAACCTGCAGTAATGTCACCTCCAGTCGAAGCGATACCTCCAGCATGGAAAGTACGCATAGTTAACTGGGTACCAGGCTCTCCGATAGCTTGAGCGGCTACCGTTCCTACAGCCTCACCTAGTTCAATAGGTTTATTATTACCGAGATCAACACCGTAACACTTAACACAGAGACCATGCAGAGATTTGCAAGCAAGTGGTGAGCGCACTTGGGCAGATTGTATCGAGGTTTTATCAATTATCTCTGCATCTAATTTGGTAATAAGATGTCCTCGCTTAAATAGAGTTACGCCATTATCGTCCATCAGATCAACTGCCAAGAATCTGCCTTTAATATTTTTTGAAAGAGGCATATCAATACCGGAAGCAGTCTTTTTGTAAATAGTTGTACCTTCTTTAGTATCACAATCTACCTCTGTCACTATCTCATCTTGCGCTACATCAAATAATCTACGAGTAAGATACCCTGCCTTAGCGGTATTGAGAGCTGTGTCAGTTAGACCCTTACGGCTACCGTGGGTAGTAATAAAGTATTCAAGTGGAGTCAAACCTTCTTTATAGCAAGACAGGATTGGAAACTCGAGAGATTCTCCGGAAACATTTTGGATAATACCTTTCATACCAACCATTTGATTAAGATTACCTAGAGAACCTCTAGCCTCTGAATAAGTCATGTCATAGACAGAATCATCAATACCAAGAGTGCCCGGAATAAGTTTTTCTACTTCAGACTTCACTCTTTGCCAAATTTCTACTGATCTTATGATACGTTCACGTTTAGATAAAAGTCCTTCTCTATATTGATTAACTATTTCATTAACCTCTATGTGACCTTTATCAATAATGTCTTTCTTGCCGGCGGGAACTTTTACATCACCAAGTCCCCAAGTTACTCCAGAATAAGTAGCGTAACGAAAACCAAAATCTTTAATGTTATCCATAATCGACGGTACATTCTCAATGCCGTAACATTCAATTAAATTATCGACAAGTTCTGACATCTTCTTACGGCTCATCTCGTGATTCTGATAAGGATAATCTTTCGGTAGAATGCTATTGAATAAAAGACGTCCTACAGAAGTTTCAAATATTTTGCCTTCAAATTGTTTATACCTCTCTGTTTTGCTTGGAATAACATGAATCTTAGCCCTAAGATCAACTACACCGAACTCATATGCCAAGATAGCACTGTTAGGATTGGAGTAATACCTACCTTCCCCTTTCTTGCCATCAAGAATCCTAGTCACCCAATATGTACCTAATACTATGTCTAGAAGCTTTGCAGAAAGTACTGGTTCACCATTACCCGGCTTCAAAATATTCTTGTCTGCCGCCATTACTAGACGCGCTTCAGCTTGAGCCTCTTCAGACAAAGGCACATGGACTGCCATCTGGTCACCGTCAAAGTCGGCGTTGAAAGCTGTACAGACCAAAGGATGAAGTTGAATAGCATTACCCTCAATCAATACAGGCTGAAAAGCTTGAATACCCAGACGATGCAGAGTCGGAGCACGGTTGAGCAGAACATATTTACCTTTAATAACTTCTTCCAGAATTGCCCAGACTTCTGGGATAGCGTCTTCTATAAGACGACGCGCTCCGGGAATATTGTAAGAAAACTCCCGTTTCAGAAGTTCAGAGATGATAAAAGGTTTAAAGAGTTCCAAAGCCATGTGTTTCGGAAGACCACATTGATGAAGCTTTAGATCAGGTCCAACCACAATAACAGAACGACCTGAATAATCGACGCGCTTACCTAAAAGATTTTGCCTAAAGAGACCTCTTTTACCCTTGAGATTGTCTGACAATGATTTAAGAGGTCGACGTTGAGACTGATTACTAGAAACATTTGAATGTCTGATAGTGTTGTCTATGAGAGCATCGACTGCTTCTTGGAGAATTCTCTTCTCATTACGCAAGATAACATCCGGAGCATTTATTTCTTTAAGTTTTTTCAGACGATTATTGCGATTGATAACACGTCGATAAAGATCGTTGACATCAGAAGAAGCGTAGCGCCCACCATCAAGAGGCACCATAGGACGAATGGCTGGTGGAATAACAGGAATACGTATCAGAAACATCCATTCTGGTCTGATATTAGAGTTAATCATCCACTGCACAGTACTCATTCGCTTGTTCAAACGAGCAATTTCTACTGAAGAAGCGTGTTCAAAACTTACTTCAAGCTCTTTAAACAACTTACTGAGATCAATATTTTTTAAAATATTATAAATAGCTTCTGCGCCTATACCCGCTTCAAAGATAGTCGGATATTTAATACTTGATCGATGGTATTCAATTTCATTTAATACTCTTCCGGGAATAAGAGATTCTATGTCACGTCGAGTACTTAGTGCTAACTCCTTTAAAGCTAGCTTGCTTTTATCATCTTTAAGGGTCTTGGTTTTTGCCTTAAATTCTGATTCCAGATCTTTCAATACACGAGTTTTTTCTGTCTCTGAAACAGAAGTTACAATATAACCAGCAAAGTACACAACCTTTTCCAGATCTGACACGGGAATACCCATTACTAGAGATATTCTGGAAGGAATATTTTTAAGAAACCAAACATGAGCTACAGGGGTAGCAAGCTCTATATGACCCATGCGATCTCTACGTACAATAGAGCGGGTTATCTCAACACCACATTTTTCACAAACAATACCCTTGTATCTGATACCGCGATATTTACCGCAATAACACTCATAATCCTTATCTGGTCCAAAAATCTTTTCATCAAAAAGACCATTGCGTTCGCTTCTTTGAGTACGATAATTAATAGTCTCTGGTTTAGTTACCTCTCCATATGACCACTCCTTAATACGCTCTGGAGAAGCAAGTTTAATGCTTATAGAATCAAACTGGGTAGCTTCGTTGGCTTTTGTCTTGTAATTATTCATTTTCTTGAGGATTATCTAATTTATTTTTTTTCAACTCTACATCAAGCGAAAGACCGCGAAGATTGTTTAAAAGAACATCAAAAGAAGCTGGCAAATGCGGTTCAGGAATCTTTTCTCCTTTAACTATGGCATCAAATGTAGCGGAGCGACCTACAATATCATCAGACTTTATAGTCAACATCTCACGCAGGGTATGACTTGCTCCATGACCCAAAAGTGCCCAAACTTCCATCTCTCCAAATCGTTGCCCGCCGTTTTGAGCCTTACCACCTAGAGGCTGTTGAGTGATGAGAGAATAAGGACCGATAGAACGCATATGTATTTTATCTTCAACCATGTGGTGAAGTTTGAGAATATACATGTAACCTATGGCAACTTCGTGATCAAAAGCATTGCCAGTACGACCGTCAAAAAGCTTAACCTTGCCTGACTCTTTAAACTGGGCCTTTACAAGCTCTTCTTTAATCTCATCTTCAGTAGCGCCGGCAAATGGTGGCACGATAGCTTGATAGTTTAGAGTATGAGCGGCAAGACCGAGATGCATTTCTAATATCTGGCCAAGATTCATGCGTGAAGGAACTCCAAGAGGTGTCAGGATAACATCTATAGGAGTACCGTCGGCCATATAAGGCATATCTTCCACTGGTAAAATCTTGGAGATGACACCCTTATTACCATGTCGCCCAGCAAGTTTATCACCGACACTTACATTACGCAGTTGTGCCACCTGAATATTGATTTGTTTTAAAACACCGGAATCAAGTTTGTCTCCTTTTTCACGAGAAAATATTTGTACTGATACCACACGACCTCGTTTACCGCCCTCCATCCGCTTGGAAGTATCTTTGACATCACGAGCCTTCTCACCAAATAAAGATCGAAGCAAACGCTCTTCTGGAGTCAGTTGAGATTCTCCTTTAGGAGTAATCTTACCTACTAAGATATCACCTGAACGTACTTCAGCGCCGACTCTAATAATGCCATCTTCTGCCAAATTCTTGAGTTTAGACTCTCCAACATTTGGAATATCACAAGTAGTCATTTCTGGTCCAAGTTTAGTATCGCGCACGTTGATAGTAAATTCTTCTATATGGATTGAGGTAAATTTACTTTTCTCAACCAGACGTTCAGATATGATAATAGCGTCTTCGTAATTAGCTCCAGACCAAGACATGAAAGCCACAAGCACATTCTGCCCAACAGACATTTGTCCATCAGATGAAGAAGAGGTATCAGCCAAGACGGTACCTTTTTTCACTTTCTGCCCCAATTCTACTGAAGGTCTCTGGTGAAAAATGGTAAATCCATTAGTCATAGAAAAATTCACTAGCGGAAACTTGTGGATATTGTTCTTATTGTCTTTAACCATTACCATTTTGCCATCGACATAAGACACTACTCCTTCGACATCAGAGAAGATAACGCGTCCGGTAT
>MHWM01000031.1:0-9654 GCA_001824135.1 Candidatus Zambryskibacteria bacterium RIFCSPLOWO2_02_FULL_39_14
ATTTTGGCTATTTTAACATCTTTTAGAGTCTTTCGGGAGTCGGTATACCAAGTATAGTCAGACCATTTTTCATCACAATATTGAAAGCTTCAACGATAGCGAGACGATAACCAGACTCTGGAGAGTCGCCAATCACTTGTTCATGAGCATAAAAGTTGTTGAAACTACCAGCGAGTTCTGTGAGATACGTAGTGATGTAATGTGGAGCATATTCTTTTCCAGCCCTCTCTACCACTTCTGGGAATCTATATAGCAACCTCTCAATACCCCTTATATTCCCTTGCCTATTTTCGTTGACACTCGGTGTCAACATTTTGGCTTTTTCTAGTAGCGAATTTGTTCGTGCATATGCATACTGAAGATAAACTCCGGAATCTCCTTCCGTTGAAACAGATTTTTCTATATCAAAAATTATATCATTCCCTATCACTTGCCGTAGAATCATATATTTGATAGCGCCTATAGCCACCTGTTCATTATCTTTTACTTTTTTCTTTACATCTTCTATGAGTTTTTCAGCCGTAATTACATTGCCAGTTCTGGAGCTCATCTTTCCTGTTGGCAGACGTAACATACCATGTGAGAGATGAATTAATTTACCTTTTAATTCTGACATCACTTCACCAGTCACGACTTCTACTACCTGAAAAAATGCGTCCTGCTCGTTAGCAGTAATAGTTATTGATTGGTCAAAAGGAAAAGTCTCTTTTTTTATTTTTGCTAAACCAATCTCTTTAGCTTCGTAAGTCGGCAGTTTGTCTGAATTGAGAAATACTCTGGTATGCAATCCAAATTTATCGCCTCTAAAGACAACTGCCCCCTCACTTTCTTCAAAAATACCTTTCTTTAGGAAATCCAGAACAAGTTCTTTTCCGATATCACCAGACTCGCTTTCAAAAAATGAGTAGTCAAAATTTGTGTTAAGTCTTTTATATATGGAATCAAATTCTTTCAGACTTTCTTTTCTGCCAGAATCATAAATATCATTTATTTTATCATCACTTCTTTCGTATATCTTTTTATTTATTTCTTGAATTTCATTTTTAGCTTCTTTATCTTCTTCATAAGCCTTATTACCCATTGCGTAGGCATTGCCTACGCAATTATTGAGCAAAGCCCAAACTGCTTTGGCTACATGCATACCGACATCGCCATGATAACTAGCTGTTTTTACTTCAGCACTGCCCGCCTTCACTATGCGAGTCACAGATTCGCCAATAATATTATTCATCAAATGCCCTATATGAAATTCTTTGAAAATATTTGGCTGGGTATGCTCCACAAAAAACTTTTTTCCCTTCAGATTTTCATTCTTTCCAAAAACTTCTCTTTTTTCAATAATTTCTTTAAGACTGTTTATAAAAAACTCTTTGGACAAATAAAAGTTTATAAACCCCGGCCCGGCGAGTTCCACTTTCTCAATTTCTGGTAATTTATTTTGTACGATATATCGTACAATTTCATCTTTGTGGCCGTATTTTATAGCTACATTAGTCGAGTAATCCCCCATCTTTAAATCAGTAGGATGTTCCACAGAAAAACCCTCTGTTTTTAAATTGAGTGACTTTAAAGCATCTTTTACCAGATTCTCTATTTTTTCTTTCATGAAAATTATTTTGCCCCCTTATCATTTCTAACCCATTTTCCTGTTAAAACTTGATGCCAAGCATTAGGATTAGTCTTCTGTATATCATCCCACATTTTCTTCGCAGTCTTAGTGTAAAGCTTTTTAGTCCTAATATGCGGTCTATGGTCTTTTTGCATGCTTAAGGCAGAAGTATCACCAATTCTAGCTAATTCTTTAAGTTCAAGGTCTACATCTAGATTATCGGCATCCTTAACAATTTTTGACTCGAGAGATTTTCTTTCAGCATACTCTTTGAGAAGAGAATGCACTTCTTTTTCAAGTTCTGTATCCTTAAATATATGATCATCTGCCAACTTTTCATATCTAGTGACATATTCTCTATGCAAAAAAGCTATATCACTCGCTCTCGATTCAGCAATATCATGTATGAGACATATTTTAAGGACTTTGGACACATCAGCCTTTTCAGCAACAGCAATAATCCAAGCAATCATAGTGGTTCGAAAAATATGTTCGGAAATATTTTGAACCTTTCCAGTTAAAATTTGTTGCCATGCTCGTGGAACATTTCGGAGTGTTCCAATTTCAAAAAGAAAATCAATATCTCTTTTAGCCATATTATTTCCTCAAAATCGCATCAATTTTTCTAGCAATTTTTATCATATCTTTTTCCTTCTTGCCTCTAGTTGTTTCGGCTGGAGAACCGAGTCGAATACCTGAGGGATCGAACGGTGAACGTGTTTCTCCTGGAATCGTATTCTTATTGCAAATTATTCCACCTCTTTCTAGTCTCGCTTCAGCTTCCGTGCCAGAGATTCCTGCCCCACCCATCCATGTATCTACAAGGACCAAGTGTGAATCTGTGCCACCAGAAACAACCTTCCACCCAAGTCTCATTAATTCATTTGCCAGCGCTTGAGCATTCTTAATTACCTGTTTAGCATATTTTTTAAAATTTGGATTTGATGCCTCCTTTAACGCAACAGCAATAGCGGCAATTTGACTCATATGTGGCCCACCCTGTAATCCAGGAAAAACTGCTTTATCGATTTTTTTATTCAACTCCCTGCTATCAATTTTAGAGAAAATCATTGCACCTCTTGGCCCACGCAGTGTTTTATGAGTGGTTGTGGTGATAATATCTGCATATGGAAATGGTGATGGATAAGCTTCGCCGGCAACAAGTCCTGCGAAATGCGACATATCTACCATTAGTAATGCACCGCAAGCATCAGCAATCTTCCTAAATTTTTTGAAATCTACAATTCTCGAATATGCTGTATAACCACAAACTATTAATGCTGGTTTCTCTTTACGAGCAAGCTTCTCCAATTCTATGTAATTAACTACCTCACTCTTTGAATCTACTCCATATGCAATTTGTTGCCAAACTTTGCCTGTCATAGAAACTTTCTGTCCATGTGTTAAGTGACCACCATTTGTAAGGCTCATTCCCATTATCTTTCCACCTAAGGGCACCGTCGCAAGATAGACAGCCAAGTTTGCTGGCGAGCCAGAAAGTGGTTGCACATTTACTGACCACTTCTTTGGAGCAAGCTTGAAGAGCTTTAATGCACGCTCTCTCGCCAGATCCTCCACTTTATCTGTATATGTCTGTCCGCCGTAATATCGTTTGTGTGGATACCCTTCTGCATATTTGTTATCAAGTACAGAACCGAGAGCCTTCAACACATCCTCTGATTCATAATTTTCTGACGGAATCAGATTTACTACTCCTCTTTGGCGCTTTTTTTCCTGACTGATCAGTTTCTCAATTTCTTTATCTTTCACAATAATTATTTTCTATCTTTTTCATCGAAACCACCAGCAACAGTCATCTCCCCCTTAAGAGCTGGATGTGGATCATAACCTTCTAGAGTAACCATTTCTGGTCTGAAAGTATCGAGGCTTGTCACCTGTTCGCCCACAATTAGCTTAGGTAACGGTTTGGGTTCTCTTTTTATTTGCTCTTTCACTTGCTCAATATGGTTTTCATATATATGTGCATCTCCCAGAGTGTGTACAAACTCTCCAGGCTCATAACCAGTAATTTTGGCAACAATCATTGTGAGAGCAGCATAACTAGCTATGTTGAATGGTACCCCAAGAAACATGTCTGCACTCCTCTGATACAGAAGACAAGATAATTTATCATTGGCCACATTAAAATGCAGAAGGATGTGGCAGAGTGGGTATGAGAGAGCTTCGCCTGGTTTCGCCATAGCGTACAGAAATTGAGGATTCCACACAGACATAACAGCATGTTTCCTTTCAGGAAAGTTCTTCAGTGTATCTATAACCCATGCTAACTGATCAATCTTTCGACCATCAGCAGCAGGCCAAGCCCGCCACTGCTCCCCATATACCCTAGGTAAATCTCCATATTTTTTTGCGAATTCACTATCTGTTGCGATATGGGAAATAAATTCCTCTTTAGTCATTTGTGGCACTTCCCCTTTTTCAATCCTCTTAACATAACTCTTATATGGGTAGTCGTCCCATATGTGGACCTTATTATCGACAAGGTATTTAATATTAGTTTGCCCAGACATAAACCAGTATAATTCTGTCAAAATACCGTTCCAATATACTTTTTTAGTAGTAAACAAAGGAAAACCTTTAGATAGATCGTATCTTGCCTGTCTGCCGAAAACACTAATTAGCCCATTACCAGTATTGTGATCGTGCTTCTTTACTCCGTTATCTAAAATATCCTGTAGGAGATTTAAATATTGATATTCTGGATGATTTTTGTTGCTCATATTATTTTTTCTTTTTGTGCGTTCTCTTAGCTATAGTTTTAGGAGGAATATAGCCAGCAATGTTGTTTTTTGCATAACGACCTTTTTCACGATAATTTTGAGTTGTCTCACTTGAGAGAGTGGAAAATGTTAATTGAGCTATGGCCATACCTGGGCGGAGAATTATTGGCACATTATTGAGGTTGCAAAGTTCCAGAGCGACATTTAGGAAATGCCCCGGATTGATCAAGGCAGCGCTGTTATGTACCAAGAGACCTATACGTGCCAGTGAACTTTTGCCATTTACTTCTATCAGATAGTGATCGGAGCCAAAATATTCTTTTGAATAACCGAGAATGCTAACTCCCGGATGAAGCACGAAAGCTTCGCCATCTTTGACTTTTATTTCTTTAGTCTTTGGAAAAATTTTATTAACGGGGTCAATAAAACTCGTGGTGTGAACGTCATTTACTATGAACTTATTGCCAAGTAATATATCGTAACTGGCTGGCTGAAGTTTATTATCCAAAAATGGCTTGAGAATAATCTCACCCTTCTTGATTGCTTTCTTAATATCTCGGTCAGATAAAAACATTTTATTCTATATTAAATATTTTCTCTGTCCCGTAATAATCGCGCCAATTTTTGTTATAGTAAGCAAACATCCGTTCCAAACGATCTTGTGGCAACTCTTCTACTTCAAAACCGCGCATTAAACTGAGTAATTCCTCTTTTACTGAATCCGCCAGAGATTTATCAGGAACAACTTTTTCAAACTCTGCTAAATAACCGTAACCAGCATTCTTATCGAGACAAATATTAACGTCATTGAGCTTGTATTCTTCACGACCTCGTGACCATTTAGCTTGATACTCCAAACCTGACTCAAGGAGAATTTTGTCTAATTCGTCTAGTGTCATATTCATTTTTACCTCAAATTCCATTCTCGAAACCCCATTCGAGCTAGAATCTTTGCCAATAGATGCTTTTATTACGAGAAGTACTTGACCATCGGTATCACGAGTGCGGATAGAAAAATTACTACCCTCATCAAGAATTTTTTTGAATGAATCTTTTTTTGAATCGTCTATGTGAAACAAAAGATTTTCCTTAAATTTAGATAAATCAGAAACAGTAAAATAGTGATTGAGTTGTTTGTTTTTTGATGTGAGCACGCCACCCTTACTCAAAATCTTTTGACTTAAATTATCAGCGTACTTTTTATCACCCAAAAGACTCTTTATTTCGATTTCGTATTGTGTGGACATTTTAGATGGTTGTCTTCGTAGGTAAAGTATATGCTAAGGTTAAAGATACGTAAAAGATGACAAAACCACGCATTAGTATTATAGTTGCCCGTGCAAAAAATGGCGTGATAGGAGGAAAAAATGGCCTACTTTGGCATATTTCTGATGATCTAAAACGATTTAAAGAATTGACCATGAGTCATCCCATTATCATG
Source organism: Candidatus Zambryskibacteria bacterium RIFCSPLOWO2_02_FULL_39_14 (assembly GCA_001824135.1). Lineage (GTDB taxonomy): Bacteria > Patescibacteriota > Minisyncoccia > Phycocordibacterales > Zambryskibacteraceae > UBA5004. Next base: position 5,792 of record MHWM01000031.1, read on the forward strand.
GGTCGAAAAACCTATGATTCTATCGGCAAACCCTTACCGGGACGAACTAGTTTTGTAGTTACAAGAGATACAAAACTTAGTATTCCTGGATGTGTTATATGCCTATCGATAGAACAGGCCATAGAGAAAGCGTCTGAATTAAATAGTGAGGAGATATTTGTTATAGGAGGTGAAGAAATATACAAACTAGCACTTCATATTGTAGACAGATTGTATGTCACAGAAGTTGATCTTGATATTAAAGGCGACGCTTATTTCCCAGACTATACAAAAGAATTTACGAAAGAAATTTCCCGAGAAGAACGGTTCGATGAAAAGACCGGCTTGAAATATACGTGGGTAGATTTAGAGAGATAGTTACTTCACATCAACCCCCATAGAACGCGCAGTACCAGCAATAATCTTAGAAGCAGCTTCAACATCTCCCGCATTAAGGTCAGACATCTTCTTCTCTGCAATTTCTTTGAGTTGAGACTTTGAAAGTGAGCCTATTTTTGCAGTATTTGGGGTTCCAGAACCCTTTTCCTTGCCCAATGCTTTTAGGATAAGTGCTGAAGCTGGTTCTGTCTTATAGGTAAGTTTGTATGTTTTATCTTCAAAAATTTCTACAACCGTAGGCACAGTCTCACCTATACGCTTCTTTGTCTCATCATTAAAACGTTTAACAAAATCACCAATAGGAATACCAGCAGAACCGAGTACTGGTCCGAGCTGTTGACCAGGCACCGCTTGACCGCCTGGAATTTGTAACTTTAAGACTTTTATAACTTTTTTAGCCATTGAATTTGGGAATTAGAAGTAAAGGATAATGAATAATGGTTTTATAGTCAAATCAGACTTTTTTTAATTGTAGCGGATCTAATTCAACTGGGGTCTCTCTGCCAAACATATTAACCAAAACTTTGACCTTACCACGCTCTTCATCTATCTCAGAAACTTTTCCTTCAAGCTCTTTAAACGGTCCGTCAATGATAAGCACAGCATCATTTTCTAAGAGATTGATAGTATGAGTAACTTTATCAGCAGACATCCTGTTAAAAAGAGTTTCGACTTCAGCTTTGTTCATAGGTACAGGATAAACTCCAGAACCAACAAAGCCAGTGACTCTTGGAGTATTGCGAACTACGTACCAAGAATCGTCTGTCACAATCATATCTACCAATATATAACCCGGATAGATCTTTTCTTCTTCTTCGATTCGTTTACCTCCTTTGATTTTTATTTTCTTCTCTGTAGGCACAATGACGTTAAAAATTTTATCCTCCATACCCAAGGACTCTATGCGTTGTTTAAGATTACGCATCACAGTATTCTCATACCCAGCGTATGTGTGAACGACATACCAATTTCTACCTTCTGAAATTTTTTGCTTAGTCATGTTTTAGAGAATAAATTTCTGCAATATAAGAGAAAAAATGTAATCAAAGAAACCCAAGAAAGTGGCTGTCAGGATAGAGATGATGATAACAACTATAGTGAAAACAAAAGACTGCTTGCGTGTCGGCCAAGAGACATGTTTAAGCTCTCCTCGTGTATCTTTGATGTAATTTATCAGCCTATTCATAATTTAGTTTAAAAAAACACCCCGTGGGTGCCTCTTGATAATACTACATAAGGTAAGAAGAAGTCAAATAAAATGAATAACTGGCCCGACGCAGACGCGTCGGGCCATACCTTACTTGACTTCCGAAAGAAGTTTCGCGCATTTGCGACAGATGTAATATTTTTGGTACTCTCTCACATCGTCGCATCCACAATACTCACACCTTTCTGGTGCAGGCATTAACTTCCTCCCAAACAAGAGGTTAAGATTTGTTCTGTCTATCTAAATTATACACCTAAACTATCGTATCTCGTAGGTGACAGTCACACTCACAGTAATCTTATTTTCCCCTACTGGGATAGTTGGAACTGGTGCAACATTTTTTACCATATCTCCACCCATAGCTTCTCCAAAATATGGTATTCCTCCACCTGTATTGTCGTAGAAACTAACTACTCGCACTAGACGAACATCAAGTTCCTTAGCAAGCATTTTGGCTTTCTCTCTTGCATCTAGAATAGCTTCTGCTCTGGCCTCATCCATAATCTTATCTGGATCATCTATAGTAAACGAGATACCGGAAAGACTTGTAGCGCCATTTTCTCCAGCTATAGCAAGTGCTTGCCCTGAATCTTTAGTATTTCGGACCTTCACTAAGACATTGTGGTTAACAGTGTAGCCGTCTTGTACTCGCCTATTATTATAAGGACATGGAGTAGTAATACATACGATTGGTTCAAAAACATATTTAGGATTTACAGAATAATCAATCGTCTTAATGTCTTTCTCTTCAATACCAAGCGACTTGAGCGCGGCCAAGATGGCGTCCATCTTTTTAGTTACCTGACTTTGAGCGTCACTGACTACTTTTGCATCAGCTGAAACTGTAAATGAGAATGTAGCCACATCAGGTATAGACACGGCTTCTCCAACACCTGAAACTGATATAGAGTTATACGTTGGATCGATACTGCGCAAATCTTCTAGAGCCCCAATAGTCTTAACTGCTAAAAATACCGCTAGAACAATAAGTGCAACTCTAACCCATTTTAAAACTTTTTGTTTTTCTTCTGGATTCATCTCGTATAATATTATTATTTATAATCCACCACTATATCATAAACTTATTCTATTCTTCAGCGAACGTTTATTTTCTATAAAAACATTGAACATTAATATGGTAAAGCTCACAGACAGGAGCCCCAGAGCAATACCAGCAAGTATATCAAGAGTCCAATGTGCTCCCAAATAAAGCCTTGAAAAGCAGATGGCAGATGCTCCTAATATAGAACCAGATATTAAAGATATCTTGCCTTTCAATGAAGTCATCTTGTCAGAGAAAGTATAAATAAGCATGAAAAAAAAGGCGGTAGCAATTGTGGCATGTCCAGAGGGGAAACTCCAACCATTAAAATCCTCAAGCCCATAACCCGGTCGTGTAATCTGAAAAGTATTTTTAAGAACTGTAAGAGAGACAACAGCTACCACAATAGCAGTGGCAAGAAGAGTAGCATCATAATAACGACCGTTACGTACTACAAGTAATATAGCTATAAGCATGGCTGTAAATGAAAGTATGAAGGGATTACCCAGTCTGGTCACAGCTACAAGCAAAGTTGTCAGAATGGGTGTACGTACATGCGTTACTACCTGTTCTACCACAGTATTTAAAGGAGTCAGTTCTGCACCAGACAAAAGACCTTCAATAATAATTACCAGCACTAAGCCTGAAATCATATAGACTAGAAGAAAAAGAATGTTTTTGGCCCAATTTGGAAACATTATATTAGATTAGCACAAAATATTTTAAGTCTATTAACCAACCTTCTTATTTAGAGCATTGATAATAATATTGAGCTCCATAGTAGCTACTCCTACAACTTTATCCGCCCCACCATAATATATATAAAGCAGTTCATCACGTACTATCATACCGCAAGGGAAAACAACGTTATTCACTATACCTTCTTTCTCATATAACATTTCCGGTGAAAAAATAGGATCGGCCGAACGTGCCAGAACTACTGTAGGATCTTTTAGATCAAGTAGTACCACTCCGACGCGATAAGTATGATGAATTTCTGAAACAGCATGATATAAGAGAACCCAACCGCTTTTAGTTTTAATAGGTGGAGCAGTTATACCGACTTTAGTACCATCCCACATACCAGACCTTGGACCAAAAATACGTATGCATTTATCAACCATCTCTTTTTTGAAATCAAGTGAGGTTAGAAAATCTGCGCAAATATCTGTACCAATACGATGTATAACAAGATATTCTCCTTTAATTTTCTCTGGGAAGATACAAGCATCTTTG
>MHWM01000031.1:9673-16033 GCA_001824135.1 Candidatus Zambryskibacteria bacterium RIFCSPLOWO2_02_FULL_39_14
TGATGAGTCTCGGCTTCTTCCATTTCCAACGACGAGCGAGAAAATCAGTTTCCCTGATAGAAGCTACGGCTACCCTTGGAGGACCAATGCCATCAAAAGCGGTGTAGCACATATATAAGTTGTTCCCAATTTTAGTAAGTCGTGGATCTTCACAACCAGAATTACCGCCCTCTATCTTCTTAGATTCAAAATCTTCACGCGGAACATATATAGGTTCTGAAAGACGTTCATTTATCCGAACTCCATCAATACTTGAGGCATAACCAATAGTCGAAGTATTATCACCAGATAAAGCGCGATATAGAATATGGATCTTACCTTTGAGATCAATAGCGGCAGGGTTAAACGTTGCTTTTGATTCCCAAGAGTTGCCTTTGGGCGATATAACTGGATTTTCTTCAAAACGCTTAAAGCACCAATGAGATTTTGTTTTAGCATAAATAGTGGAGATTAAATCACTTATGCTAACACGCGCAGAACAAGTAGTAGTATCAGAAGCACCATAATAAATTGTAAGAATATCCCCATTAAGAATCGCACCTGAAGGAAAAACTATATTTGAGACATGTCCAGAAATCTCGTAAGGTTCCTCTGGTACTAGCATAGAACCATTAGTGCGACCAATAATTTTATAAGGATCTTTTAGATCAAGTAACAATGCCTCAATACCGAATTGCGGTCTTCTATCCGATGAATGGAAATAATGTTCAATGTGTGAATAGATGAGAAGCCAACCATATTTAGTCTTAATAGGTGATGCGCCCACTTCTACATGATCTTGTTCTGCTCGACGAGGATCTATAATATGTTTATCAATATTTTCATACCACTTCTTCCAAAATTTCTGTGACCATAGATCTTCAATATCATCAGCTTGGACTATAACCATCTTTGCCGGCGGAGTATCAGTGTGAGCGCTGAAAATAGCAGTGACCTTGCCGTCTATCCTTTCCGGGAAAAGGGTCATGGCTTTAGCATTAAAAGGCGTAACCAGATGTCTCTCATCAACTTGTTTAAGATTGTCTGAGACAGCGACTGCAACTTTGATACCTTCGGCTTCAAAAGGAAACTTGGAAAGAGCTGTGTAGAAAATGTAATATCGACCTTCGAAAAAGGTTACTCTAGGATCCTCACAGCCATATCTCTCCCATTCTTCCTTCGGTTCAATAAATTGCTTACGACTTTCAAAATGCAGACCATCTGAACTCTTACCTATACCAATGGTAGATATTTGTTCTGGTGACCTCAATATATCTTTACCAGACATGGCTCGATACAACCCGTAGATGCTTCGACCTTTTTTGACTGTAGACATATTAAAAGTAGAATGGGCTTCCCAATAGTGATCACGGGTCGGTACTAAGATCGGGTTATCTTTTGTGCGTTTGATTACAAACATATAATCCTGTATTAACTTACTACTCTAGTAGATTTAACTGAAAGAGAGACATGCTCATTCTTCATAAGTTTCTTAACGAAATTATCTAAATTAGTATAAGCCACGCCAATATGTTTGTCGCCACCGCCATAATAGATAAGAAGTGTATCGCCCTTCACCACCGCTCCAGATGCATAGATAATACCCGGCTTCCAATCATTTTCATACCATTCATCAGGTTCTAGTATGGGATAATTTGATCTATATAGAACCTTACGTGGATCTTTAGAATCAAGTAGCATTACTCCAAGTTTATAGCGATTAGGGTCATTTCTATCCATAGCATGATAGAAAAGTAGCCAACCATATCGAGTCTTTACTGGTGGCGGACCAGCTCCACGAGTACGATTGTGCCAAGCTAAATTTCTATCTGGTAGTAAATGTGGATCAGAACTTTTGATATATGGTATGGGTTCTTCTAGGCTATCTAAATATTCCACCTGCACTAACGATGGATCATTATCATAGACACTATGAAGTAATGCATACTTACCTTCTATCTTTTCTGGAAACAACACCCAACATTTATGCCGTTCATTTGGTGGAGAAAGAAAAACAAGTCGACGCCAATTCCATCGACCATTTTCAAGATCTCTCTCATTAATGGAAGTTAAACCTACTCGGATAGAATTCCATCCATTGAATATATTAAAAGTAAGATATATACGATCATCTATTTTTACAGATCTCGGATCTTCACATCCACCCCATCCGCCACCAGAAGCGTATAAAGCTTTATCATATTTCAATCTGGCAGGAGAAGTATGCGAGTAGTGCCTCTCTGACTCTCGAACAGTTTCTGGCATATAGACTGGATGAGAAGAACGTTTGTCAAAATGAATACCATCTTTACTTGAAGCATAACCAACACGAGATACGCCGTCAGGACCTAAGGCACGATAAAAGAGATGTACTCGCCCACCGTGTATCACTGCTCCAGGATTGAAAACTGCTTCTGATTCCCAATAAGAACCCGCTGTCGGTCTCATGATCGGATTACGCATAGCCCGATGCAAATGTAGAGCTTTTAATTTTTTACTTTTAGTTCTAGATCTCTTTTTAGAAACAACTTTCTTTTTTAATGGTTTTTTAGTCGCTTTCTTTGATCTACTTTTCTTGGTAGATTTTTTAGAAGATAATTTTTTAGTTTTTCTTTTGAGCACAGTTATTAAATAATTGTATCATTATGATTTATATTTTAATAGCTCTAAAATCTCCTTTTTTGTTTCCTCTGGGCCCTTAACGGATCTACATTCTATACCTAAGGTTAGAGCTGGAGCATCATTGCCACCATCTAGTAAGTGATCTCCCAAATATAGTATTTCTTCTTTAGCTATACCTATACGTCTTATGAGCTTTTTCAATCCATAAGCCTTGTCTATATTAGATTTTGTCACTTCTATAGAAGTAGTCCCACCAATATGTAATGATAATCCCGGTAAGACAGACTTAAGCACTCCTATTATACGCTCGCGTTTCCTATTGTCAGGATCCCATTTTTCCTTAAGTTCCACCGGAGCATTTTGCCCCAAAGCAGAGAAATTAAATTGCGCCCCCCTGTCCTCCACTAACTCTCCGTATATCTTTTTCGGAGTCTCCAGTCCTGACCTTTCAAAAATATTTTCAAAAGATTTTTTAATAAGCTCTTTCTCTTCTATAGAAAGCGGGGTATCGCTATCGCACACCCAGGCGTCTTCATCTTTACAAAAGACAGTGCCATCTACCGGCAAGATGTATAAATCTCGCATTTTATCTGATGAACACGAAAGGTGTTCTAGAATCTGCCACTTAAACTGCTCATAATTAGCGCCAGATATAATGGCTACTTTATATTTATCCAAAAGTTGGCAGATAAGTTCTGCCATTTCGGTATCAATGGCGGATTTACTGCGTGTCAACGTACCATCAATATCAAAGACAATGAGTTTAAAAAATTTCATTCTGTCGTGGTTCCATCAAATTCTGCTTCGTTCTGCACAGCTTCATCTCGCGTCTTTCTTACAATACCATCAGCATGATGAGCCGGAGAATATATGGTGTAGAATTTTAACGCTCCGGTACTCGAAGTATTGACAACATTGTGTTCCGCACCGCGAGGCACTATCACAGCATCACCATCTGCCACTTCATAGATAGTGTTATCTATAGTCACTTGTCCATGACCTTCTTCAAACCTGAAGAATTGGTCGTTATCTGGATGAACTTCCAAACCAATCTCCTCTCCAGGCAAAAGAGACATGAGTACAAGTTGAGAATGTTCAGCAGTATAAAGCACCTTCCTAAAGTCGGTATTCCCAACAGTTAGTTTCTCAATATTATCTTTAAAACCTTTTTTCATATGTAAAGTATACCAAAATAACATTAAGTTATTGGGCGACTAGAGAGACGCTTCGCTTCGCTAGGAAGAGTAATTTTGTATTTTGGGCGACTAGAGAGAATCGAACTCTCGCGACCAGCTCCACAAGCTGGAGTTCTACCATTAAACTATAGTCGCCATTATGGCCATTTATACCATATACTAGGCAATATGAGAAAAATTCTTGGTAAAGATTTTTTTAAGGAAAAGACTTTAGACATAGCCCAAAGTTTACTAGGAAAATATCTGGTTAGCAGTATTGGCGGAAAAGTTATTGCGGAGAAAATCACAGAGGTTGAAGCGTATGTTGGAGAACATGACTTGGCTTCCCACTCATCGAAAGGTAAAACTGTACGAACAGAAGTAATGTTTGGCGAAGCTGGAATACTTTATATATATCTTGTATATGGAATGTACTGGATGCTCAACGTAGTGACAGAGAAGAAAGGTTCTGCAACTGCTGTTCTTATCCGCAGTACAGAACACTTCAAAGGTCCTGGCGTACTCACTCGTGAACTTAAAATTACAGGTAAACTTAATAATAAAACAGCTTCGAGAAAAAACAGTCTATGGTTCGAAGACAGAGAAGAAAAGATTCTGCTCAAAGATATTAAGAGAACACCGAGAATAGGCGTGTCTTATGCTGGACCTATTTGGTCTAAAAAGAAATATAGATTTTTAATTAAAAAATAGAGTGCTCGGGAGAGGACTTGAACCTCCACGCCTTACGGCATACGCACCTCAAGCGTACGTGGTTACCAATTACACCACCCGAGCTTTGTGGTCAATACTACTTCGCTTCTACCGTTTCTTCAACTATTGAAATTTCTTCTGGTTTTATTTCTTTTTCAAGACGAACGTTTCTCATTTGGCGGCTGATCTCTTTAGCTGCTTTCTCGCGAATGTGATAGAGCTTAGCGCGACGAATCTTGGAACGTTTAACTATCTCAATATTATCTATAACTGGAGAATACAAAGGGAAGATTTTTTCTACTCCTACACCAGAAGACACTCGGCGGACAGTAAAGGTAGCTCCAGCTTCTTTGCCATGCTTGCATGAAAGAACTAGTCCTTCGAAGACCTGTAGACGAGTCTTACCTTTCTCAACCACCTTTTGTTTGACACGCACAGTATCACCAGACCGTAGGTCAAGTTTCCGTCTTTCTTCAATATTTACTGGGCTGATTACTCTATTCATAATGGACACCAATCTAACACAATAATTAAGCTAATACAAATTACGAATTTTCTCTCTTAATTTATAAGTATTGCCATGTTTCAAAAGTCCATGATATAAAGCGATTGTTTCTTGAGAATAATTTTTGGATAGATTCTTCACCATCCTTCTCTTAGTCGTGGTTCTTAAAACTCGGTGGTCAGGAAAATGTACCCAACCGAGAAAATCTATGCCTGAAGCAAGTGTTTTGATAAATACCTTATCAGGATGGAGTGAGAGTTTAAGTCTCTCCTTCAAAAAATTTCTTAATTCGGGAAGCAAGTTTTCTAATTCACTGCGATATATCATAGTGATAACAAAGTCGTCGGCATATCTAATGTAATATTTCACTTTAAGATTATGTTTGATGTATTGGTCGAACTCGTTCATGTAGATATTGACTAGTAACTGCGACGTTAGATTTCCTAAAGGTAAACCTTTACCTGATTTAGCGGATTTGAATCTTTCCATAGCTCTATGCGTACCTTTATTGAGACGACAGGAGTAGGAATCGTGGATGAATTTTTTGTCGAAGTATGGATATAGCACCCGATAGACTGCATGATGGAGCAGTCTATCTCGGACTGTGGCTTTGTGGATGTTTCTAGGCTTGGGGTCTGAGATATTGAAGGCATGATAGCCGTCGTGCCAGTAGGTTTTATTTAATAAATCTAAATGGAGACTGTAGACGTTACTAGAAAGATCTTCAGAAAATTCAGCTATATCTTTGCGCTTTCTTTTCCCTTTTATAAACTCTTCCCAAGCGGTGAAAAGGTTTTCAAGTGATATTATTTTAATATAGAAATTCATATGAACTATTTTACCCCCACAAAAGCACCTTCGGTGCTTTTTAAGGAAAAGGTTACTTATACATACTGGCTAAAGCTCTATAGAAAAATATCTAAACCAGAACGGTTTGGTATTGGAGAAAAAATAGATAATTTATTTCTTGAGGTTCTGGAATTAACTCACTATGGTAGATACGCTTCACTGGCAGATAAACTGCCGTTTCTAGAACAAGCAATTTTGAAAATAGACAGGATTAAATTCTTTTCGGAAATTGCTTGGGAAAATAAACTGATAATCACTGGGCAACATGCTGAATTTATTGAGAAACTTGAAGAGATTGGTCGAGAATTAGGGGGATGGAAAAAAGGAATACTAAACAAAAACTCCCATCCATAAGAGTGGGAGAAAACTGAAGAGTTTCGAGAAACCACATGGTTGCCAGCATTCCACCTGTTCAGATTCTCGATGGAGTTCGCGTTGACACTCCAGCCACCGTAGTCGGAGCTCCAGTACGCGTCCACAACCCAGAGATTTCCATCTTTTCCCCGAAGGTAGAAGATG
>MHWM01000032.1 GCA_001824135.1 Candidatus Zambryskibacteria bacterium RIFCSPLOWO2_02_FULL_39_14
GGATAAATTAATTGATAACAATTTTAAAGTATCTACTGATACTAGAAAAGATGTAGCAAATTCTATATTCTTTGCTATAAAAGGAGACAACTTTGATGGCAATACTTTTGTCGAAACAGCTTTAGAAAAAGGTGCCACTGGAGTTGTAACAGAAAATCCTAAATTTAAACAAAAGCCACACATATATGTCGTCGACGATGTTCTAGATACATTACAAAAATTGGCTAAAAGATACCGCGAGACTTTCGATATCCCGATCATCGCTATCGGTGGGTCTAATGGTAAAACAACTACTCGAGGATTAGTCAATCAAGTATTACAAACTCGCTACAAAGTATATTCAACCGAAGGTAATTTAAATAACCACATTGGTGTACCTCTCTCTATTTTATCTATGGATAAATCTTCAGAAATAGGGGTATTTGAAATAGGAGCCAATCATTTAGGTGAACATACTAAACTTTTGGAAATCCTAAATCCAACTCATGTCTTAGTAACTAATAATGGTATGGACCACTTAGAAGGATTCGGTTCACCGGAAGGCGCAAGAGAAGCCAATGAAGAAATCATTACTTGGGCAGATAAGCATAAAGCGATTGTCATTAAAAATAAAAATCATGAACTTGAGATCAACTCTCCCCTACCCTTGGCTATCTCTTGGGAAGGAAAAAGATATCAGACAAATCTGGCTGGTAATTATAATTTAGAAAATATTAATTGGGCATTGTCTGTCGGAGCTCAATTTCAAATCATTGATAAAGAAGAGACTCTTGAGGCTATAGAGAGATACAAATCCCTATCGCAAAGATCACAATTAGTGATTAAAGACAATAACAAATTTATCGTCGATTGTTATAACGCTAATCCAACTAGTATGATGTTAGCACTAAAGAGTTTTGTGGACTCGGTTAGTCACCCAAGAGGTATCATATTGGGAGATATGCTAGAGCTTGGTGAATACGCTGGTAAAGAACATAAGAGGGTTGTTAAATTTATCGCGGAGCAAAAGTTTGATGTAATAGTACTTATTGGAAAACTTTTTAAAAAAGCTGTGGAAAAAACGGGTCTCAAACATGTTTGGTTTGAGGATTCTGCCACAGCCAAAATTTGGTTCAGAACACAAGCATTTGATAATTACACTTTTTTATTGAAAGGTTCAAGAGGGATAAAAGTAGAACAAGTTATAGAGACTTAGCTCCCCTATTATTCCAGACTACCAACACTGAATCATTTACTACTTATCCAAAAGAGACGACCACCATTTGAAAGAAAAGTTCATTAAAAGATAGGCTGGAACATAAATTGGAGCAAGTAGAAAAAATAAGATGAATCTAATAATTTTCATATAAATTAACTTGACTGTCTAAATTCAAGTATTTTTTCCCAGATGAAAAAGATAGGGATTCTTATATAAGACCAACTGATGTTTAATATATTTTTAATATACTCTATAGTATTTCTCCCCTGTTCTGAATCGGCAGCATCAAAAATAGACCAATCTAAAAAATATTTAAGAGCCGCCAAGGCTATAATAATCAATATAAGCAAACCTATAAATCCTCTATTCATAGACCTATTTTATCAAAGAGAAGGAAGATAAGCGAGTGGATCAAGATAAGCATCTGTGCTGGCAAGAGGAATATATATATTATGACACCCTGAACCTGTATCCTTATATCTCTGAGATGTAAATGGGCTAATCTTCACCCCCTGAGATGCATAGAGACCGATATGAAGATGTGGTCCGGTAGAATTACCTGAACCATATACTCTTGGATATCCGCCTGAATATCCTATTATCTCTCCTCTTTTGACATTCTGACCCGTCTTTACCACAGATGCTGACAGATGAGCATAGATACTTGAAAGACCATTATCATGCTGTATAAATATCCAGCGACCATAGGAGTAACAACCTTTTTGGTCATCGGTATTGGCTTCCCCTTTCACAATACCAGCATCCATAGCCATAATTGGTGTACCTTGTGAAGCTCTGAAATCAACTCCGTTATGATATCTTGTTGGTCGAACACCAAAAGTATCAGTGACAAAAATTTTAGATAAAGGCCAAGCCAGCAAACCATGTTGTAATTTTGGAATAAGAGTTGGATCTAAAGCAAACTGTAATTCAGATTCCAACCTAAAAAGATCCTCTTCAAACTCCTTTTGACGCGCCAGATTTTCGGCAAGCATTTTTTGATACTCAGCTTCTTTATTTTTAGTTTCAGTCAATAATTTTTCTTTAGCCTTCTGATTTTCTTCAACTACAGATTTCTGCCCACTCAATTGATCTTGTAAGCTCAATTGTTCTTCTTTTACTTTCTCTTTCTTTGCTTTCTCTTGGTTTAGTGCTTTACGAGTCTCGCGTAAATCTTTTATCTCTTCTTCCAATCGAGTATTGAGATCCTCAAGTCTATTTCTATCTCCCCAAATATCTGAAAGTTTAGTAGTTGCTAAAAGATTAAGTAGAAGCGGTCTGGAATCGTAATCAGATAGTCTTGTAAGAGTATCAGCGATAGCTCTCCGATGTATAACTATTTGTTGTTCTTTCTCATTCATAGTATTTTCAAGCGATTTAATAGTGAGATTAGTGGAAGAAATTTTTGACTGTGTGATATTGATATCAGAAGCTAACTTTTTCCTAGTAGCATCAAGAGACTTGACAGCACCACCGAGAGTCTGGGCTTCTTTGTTTACCGCTTCTAACTCAATCTGAAGCCTCTTTTGTTCTTCAAGCAGAATTTCTCTCTCTTTTCTAACATTATCAATCTGTTTTTCTAAATCACTCGGATTAGCTGCGCTCAGAATCATCGGTACAAATAAAAATAAAAAGAAGATATTAGAAAATCGTAGTTTCATTTATTTCTTACCTTATCGAGATTAAAATGCTTCCTATTTACCCAAGCCAATTTCTTCTCATCAAAAATAGCTCCACCTTTATGAACACGCGAAATATCAAAGACTTTTATCAATTCATCTAGAGTAAAGATTTCCTGATTAGTACCAGGATTCCAACCAAGAAGCGCAAGGTAGTTTATAATGGCTTGTGGTGAATATCCTTTGTTTTTATAAGTATCAATCCAAACTGCCTCACCATGTTTCCTCTTCGACAACTTAGAACGATCTGACGCCAATATAAGTGGTAAATGTGCATATATAGGACGAGTAGCCCTAATTGCTTCTTGAATTAATATTTGACGTGGTGTATTTGATATTCCATCTTCACCACGAATGACATGGGTAATCGCCATTTCATGGTCATCGACTACTGATGCGAGATGATAAAGAGGCTCTTCCAAACTCTTGGCGACAACAAAATCACCAAGTTCAGTCGTATCAAACTCGACACTACCGCGCACTAAATCTTCGAAGACGACTTTCTTATTAGGATTCTTCAACCTGATAACTTCATTTCTTTGCCCTGCTTCTGTTACTTCTTCTTTTGAAATATAAACAAAGCCACTATCAAGCATTTGCTTTAAAAATTTCTTATATATATCTTCTCGCTCTGATTGTCTATACAATTCATCGTGTTCTAAACCAAGCCAGATCAGTCCGTCTAAAATATTCTGTTCGAATGCTTTAGTAGAACGTTCTCTATCTGTATCATCTATGCGTAAAATGAATTTTCCTCCACGTTGTTTAGCAAAAAGATAATTAAATAAAGTGGTACGTGCCGTACCAATATGAAGATTCCCTGTCGGCGATGGTGCCATACGCACCACTATGTTATTTTTCGATTTCATGACTTAGAGCAATTTTAAGAATTTCCTCTGCGACTAAATGCGCGGCTTCTGGTTTATAGAAAGCTTTTGCGGCTGCCTGCATCTTTGCCCTTTCTGTTTGATTTGTTACCAATCGTTCTATCTCTGAAGCCAATATGTTGTGAGTGAAGTTGTTTTCTTCTACCACTTCACAAGCTCCAGCGCGAGCGTAGGCAAAAGCATTTTGCCTCTGGTGGTCACCATTTGATTTGACAATCGGTATAATAATAGAAGGTACTCCCCATGCTGCTATCTCGAAGATAGTAGAGCCAGCACGAGAAACCACCACAGAAGCCGCCCCAGCAGCCATGCGTAAGGTCAAGGGATCTAGATAATCAAAGGCTTTATACCTGTCTTTGTGAGTGGAATTGAAGAGTAGTGCTTCTGCCATATCTTTGACTTCTTTGATATTGTTTTTACCCGTCTGATGAATGATGGCATATTTTTCTACCAAGTTTTTTAAACCTTCAATAACGGTATTATTGATCTTTCTTGCTCCTTGTGACCCACCAAGCACTAGTATTAGTGGTATATTTTCTTCTATCTTTAAATACTCGTGGGCTCCAGCATGAATAGGATTAGCGATATCTTTACGTATAGGATTACCTGTAAAAGCCACTTTCTCTTTAGGAAAATATTTAGAAGTTTCTCTATAAGAGACAGCCACCCGAAGAGCATACTTCCCTGCCCAGAGATTAACACGACCAGGCACCATATCAGACTCGTGTATGACTACCGGGATGCGTAAAATATATGCTGAAAACAATACTGGAAAACTAGCATACCCTCCTTTACCAAACACAACGTCAGGATAGAGTCTATAAACCATAATAAGCGAAGTTAGAATCCCCCACCCTGTTTTAAAAATATCAAAGAAATTTAAGAACGAGAAATAACGGCGAAGTTTACCAGCACTATTTTTCTTGTAAATGATGCCGTGCTCATAAAGTACTCCTGGGTTATAAGGAGTAGGAGACATATAAAACAGCTCCAGTTCTAAAAGTTTCTTCTCTTTGGCAAGATTGTTGAGTTCTTCGGCAATAGAGATTATCGGGTAGAAATGTCCTCCGGAGCCACCGCCAGTAAATAAAATACGCATTTTTATGATTCTCTAGCTCTAGAAATAGATAGAATGATACCCACTTCAAGCAGAGTAATGAAGAGAGAAGTGCCACCGTGGCTGACAAATGGTAAAGTAATGCCCGACAGTGGAACTACTCCAAGCATGGCACCAATATTGACGAATGCTTGGGAGACTATCATTATAACAATTCCTACTACTACCAGTCTAGCAAAGACTGTAGATGCCACGGATGCAATCTTCAGACCTCGTGTGGCAAAAAGCACAAATACCAGAAGTAGAAATATTGAACCAACAAAACCAAATTCTTCAGCCGCTACAGCAAAGATTGAATCGCTTACCGGTTCAGGAAGATAAGTAAATTTTTGTACACTTTGACCAAACCCGCGACCAAACAATCTGCCAGAACCAATAGCTATAAGAGATTGGCGCACCTGATAACTTGCTCCTAAAACATCAGACTGAGGATTAAAGAAAGTAGTTATACGTTGCATGATATAAGGTCTAGTAAAAGCTAGAAAAGTAATACCTATAAGACCAGCTAAAACAACCATAAGAACATGGCGCCACTGTCCTCCGGCTGTGATAAACATGGCCAGACCTGCTATGATGATTAAAACAAGATTATCTGTATCCGGTTGTTGCAAGAGAAGTACTGCAGAAATAGTAAATAAAATGACAAGAGGTAAGAAACCCCAGTATAAAGTCTTAATCTTATCCTTAACTCCAGAACTCCAAGCCGCAAAGTAAATAATGAAGGCTAGTTTCAGTATCTCTGATGTTTGGAAAGTGACAAAACCAAGCGCAATCCAACGCCTAGCTCCAGCATGTTCCAGACCAATACTTGGGAAAAGGACTAAAATGTTGAGAATGATAGCGATTACAAATAAATAAAAAGCATATTTTTTCCAGATTTTATAATCCAGACGCGAAGCCACTATCATAGCCAAAGTCCCCAAAAATAGACCAAAGACCGTCTGGGAGAAAGCAATACTAGAATAATTAGAACTTTCTTTAGCAAGAAGACCTAAAGATGCAGAACTGAATATAAAAAAACCAGTCACTATTAAGATAATAGAAATAAATAGAAAAGGTTTATCTACTTTCGCCCTTGACGCCATAATTACCGCAGATTATAACATGATGAGTATGGGTGGAATAATGCAATTCTTTCGCAAAGATAGAACTTTTACAATTTTTTAATAAAAACTATCAAAACTAACTCACTAGAACTAAGATGACGCCAACAATAGCAGAGATTACAGAGACTATCCAGTAGCGCATCACTACCTTCTCACGTGGCCAACCAAGAGCTTGAAAATGGTGATGAAGTGGAGCCACTTTGAATACTCTATAGCCGTTGAAAAATTTATATACATATATCTGGATAATATCTGAGGCAGTAGTAGCTGCTAGAGGTAAGGCAATTATGGGTAATAAAAGCACTGAATCCGTCAAGAAAGCAATAACTGACAAAACGACAGTAAGAGCCATCATTCCAGTCTCTCCCATATAAAACCGTGCCGGCGGTACATTGAACCATAAGAATGCCATAATACCTCCTGCGATAGCGCCTGAAAGAGCAGAGATATCCACTTGATTATTAACAAACGCAATAACTGCAAAGGCAGTGAAAACTGGAGCCAGCACTCCCCCAGCCAACCCATCAAGACCGTCAATTACTGATGTAGAGAAAGTAGCAAGCATTACTATGATAAAGAAAGGTATGAACAAAATACCAAGATACAAATCACCATTGAAAGGAATGTTTACAGAATCAAAGTCAAGTTTATAGTAAAACCATAAGCTGATGATGATACCAATAAGAGTGACTAGGATTATCTTTATCTTGCGATAGATAAGAGCATCTTGGGCATATTTACCGTATCCATATATATGCACAAGATCATCAACTAATCCTATAAAAGCCGCAAAGAAAAAGGCTCCTAAGGGTACCAAAGTCTGACTTCTTGAGAAAAAGTTTAGTTTCTCTGTTACTTCTGACGGAAATAATATTGATAAAATATAAATGGCACAAACAGTAAGGAGTACAGACACCCATATTATAATTCCCCCAACTTTTGGCGTACTGAGCTCATGTTCAGTATTGTGAATGTTTTTAAAAGCTTCAGAAGTATCCGCATCAGTCCTTGGCGACCTCTTCCACATCTTGTATTTGTAGAAATAACTAGTGAAAAACGGCGTGATAGAAATACCGATAAAGAAAGTGAGTGCAGTTGGTAAAATTATTTTTAGTATATCCATTTTATTGACGTTTTATAAATATATTGTACCAGAGAGAGAACACAAAGAGGAGGTATATTTTTCGGGAATTATCGGTTTTTTTTATTAAATGATCATCTATCAGTTTTTTGATATACGAGATATCCATATGACTTTTTACATATGGATTATCAAGAATAGTGTCATACACATCAGCTCGCTCATTTGTAAACCAATTTTTCACAGGTGTTGGAAAACCGAGTTTCTTTCTATTACGTACAGATTCTGGTAATACGTTTTTAAAAGCTTCGCGCAAGAGATATTTTGTAGTACCATGCCAACCTACAAACTTCCATTTAAATCTATCTGGTAAAGTTCTTGCCAGATGCGCCACTTCAATATCAAGAAACGGAACTCTTAGTTCAAGTGAATGCGCCATTGTCATTTTGTCAGCTTTGGCTAATATATCACCTATAAGCCAAGTATGGATATCTACATACTGCATCTTGGTTGAGTCACTTAACCCAATAGTCTGCCGGTAAATAGAATCTAGAGACAAAAAATCAATCCTATCTCCTCTCCATAGTTTTTCAATTTCTTTTCTATCAAAAATAGAGCCATTGAAGTATTTCTGACCAATATACCAATCTTCGAGCTTCATACTGACTCTACGCAAATAATTTTTACCAAAAAATTTGAATGGCAATTCAAGAAATATTTTTATAATTTTTTTTGGAACCCATAAAAGTTTTTGTGAGTAAAATGGTGTAAGATATATATTGTACCCGCCAAACAATTCGTCAGAACCCTCACCAGATAAAACAACTTTTACATGTTTAGCTGCTTCTTTAGCCAGAAAATAGAGTCCCAAAGCTGACGGGTCAGCTACCGGTTCATCAAAATGCAAGATAGCTTTAGGTAATACCTCAAAATACTCTTTAGGACCAATAGTAATTTCATGATGATCTGTACCAAGTGGTATAGAAGTCTCCTTAGCTTCCATACTTTCGCTTAAAGAATCAAAGCCTACATTAAATGTCTTTATCTTTCTTCCACCTCTGATTTTTTGCATTAAAGTAGCAATAATACTTGAATCTATACCACCAGATAAAAATGAACCGACTGGAACATCGGCTATCATATGACAGGCCACAGAATCTTGCATGACTGCTAAAATTTTCTTTGCGGTTTTACTTTCATTAAGAGAATTATCTTGTTTAAATTCAAATTGCCAATATCTTTTCTTTTCAGATACACCTGTATTCAAATCTATACTTAAAAAGTGAGCGGGTGGAAGTCTAAAAATATTTTTAAAAAATGTTTCTTCAAGAGGATTATATTGAAAAGAAATATAGTTGAAAACTGCCGCATCATTGGTCTCAGGTAGAAAATTTTCTAGTGCTAGAAAACTTTTTATCTCAGAAGAAAATGCGATGATATTATTGCTTTTTTTAAGATAATAAAGTGGTTTAATACCGAAAAAATCTCTAGCAAGAATAAGTTTATGCTCTTTTTTATCATATATAGCTATAACGAACATGCCTCTTAAATATTGGAATGCCTGCAAACCATATACTTCAAACATAGATAGAACTACTTCAGTATCGCTCTCTGTCTTGAAACATTTTCCCTTAACTTTGAGTTCTTCACGAAGTATCTTGTAATTATAAATCTCTCCGTTAAAAAATATAAGAAATCTGTCGTCAAAAGAAGTAATGGGTTGTTTACCGTGAGCTAAATCAATGATAGAGAGTCGTCTCATACCAAGACCAAGATAATCATCAATAAAGAAACCATCATCGTCAGGGCCACGATGAGATATAGCGTTTGTCATTTGGCGAATAGATCTATCCTTATCTTTAATTTCCTTACCTAATATACCTGTAATGCCACACATAACATTAATTTGTGGTTACATATTCCATAACAGCATTCACTAAAGCGCGTACATCTTCGAATCTGCCTTGTTCAGTAGAACCAAGAATAACCACAATAATCGGATGCCCTAATTCTGGATCAAATACCACTGCTAAGTTACCACCAGCAATGTCTGTAAAACCAGTTTTAGAAGCTATGAGTCCAGGTATTTCAGAAGCAAGACTGTTTGTATTTTTAGCAATATGTAAAAAGTTATCAAGAGATCGAATTGTCATCATAGTATCTCTTGTTGCTACCAGAAGCTCCGGATTATGTAAAATGATATATTCCAGAAGAATACCTATATCTTTAGCGCTTCCATAAGCACCACTCCTGATATCTAACTCATCAAGTCCAGTCTCATTCCAAAAATACATATTTTTGAGACCAAGTTCACTAGCCTTAATATTCATTTCTCCAATAAAATCATTAACAATCTCTTCAGAAGTTGCCGCTGATCTGGAAAGAGCGCCTAGAGAAAGTGCCACTGCTCGCATGCCGTCATTCGAAGATGTCAGTAGAGAAAAATCAAGAATATCTCCAAGAAACCATTTCTCATCTTTGAAGAAGCCACTATCTCCTTCCGTCTTAAGCGCTTCTTCGACAATAGTAATGGTGCTATACGAAGGGCTTAGATCCTCAGCAACCAGAGCAGACATCACCTTAGCCAAAGATGCCAGTGGAAGACGAACATCTTCATTTTTAGCAAATAAAATAGTTTCTGTACGTATATCATAAACATAAGCCGCCTTCGCCTTAAGAGTGATTAGTGGAAATGGTTTAGAAACTACTTCGGAAGGAGCAGAAATATCGTTTCTCTTAATCCTTAAATCCAGAATAAAAGATAGAGTAAGTAAAAACACTAAAATTATAATTAAAAATGTGAAGAAACTTATTTCGGAATCATGAGTGATAGAAGATTGATTATCCATTTTGTTCCGTTTCAGCTGGTGTTGTTTTTATAAACTCCTCTATTTTCTTAAAAGCGGTCTTGTATTCTGGTAAATCTTCCTCTCTGGTAATACCAAGATATTCTAAAAGTTTAAGAGTTGCTTTATAACTATAACTTCTATCTCCTAAAACACCTTCTGTACGATCTATCAAACCGCGTATAAGAAGGGCACGTAGTATAAAACTAGAATTAACTCCTCGTATATGATCAATCTCTCGTCTGGAAATCGGACCTTTGTAGAGAATAATAGAAAGTGTCTCAAGTCCAGCTCGGCTAAGTTCATTCGACAATTCCTCTTTCTGCATTTTCTCAATAAACTCATTAGTACTTGGATGCGTTCCGAAACTTATAAATTCACCATTTGAAACTAAAACTATTCCCCTATTTTTATAAAAGTCTTGCAGATTATCTACAGATTTCTTTATCATCTCTAAATCTACATTAAGAAATTTAGAAAGTTCTTGAAACGAAACAGGTTCATTTTTGAAAAAAATTATCGATTCAATTTTATTTTCTAAATTCATTATTTTTTTATTTTCAGATGTAGGTGGGCGTGCCAACAATTTCACTCTCTATTTCAATATCCCCACGATCAACTTGACTCACACGGATCGCCCCTCTTTTAACAAGTTCGAGCATAGCCAGAAATCCTATAATAATGGAAACCTTTTTCTCATAAGTCATAACTCCCTTACTGTTATGAAAGTCTTTGAAATTGAGTTTGGTGGCACGCGATACCCTCTCTGCCAATTTCTCTATCATTTCTTCAAGACTTATAACTTTTTTAACAATTACTTTAGGTAATAATTCCTTCTTAGGCAGAGCGTCTATAACTCTTTCAAGAGCAAGCAAGAGATTTACAGTATCTGTCTTTGAATCTGGAGAGAAGACCACTAATGGATTCTTTGTAGGAATTTTTTCAAAAATTATCTGTTTACCAAAAATTTTCTTCAAAGCTAGAGCCAACTCCTTAACCTTAGCATATAGAACCAGACGATCTTCTAGGTCATGAATGCTTTCTTCCTCATCTTCCGTCAATTTCAACATCGGCAAAAGCGAACGCGACTTGATAAGCATCAAAGTTGAAGCAATTACTATAAATTCAGCAGATTCACCTATGGGAAACTCTTCATGCTTATCTATGTAGCTTATAAAATCATCCGTGACTTGTGATAAAGAAACATCATTTACAAAAAGCTTTCTTTTAGTAACAAGCTCAAGAAGAAGGTCCAAAGGACCTTCAAAAACCGCTGTTTTTACCGTATATGAACCTTCTTTCACCTCGATATTATAGCTTTTACAGCCTTAGTTTTCAATAAATTATGGGTTCAATCTTTTTACATCCCTTGGTAGATACGTCGCTTCGCGGACATTTGGTAAGTCAAGAATTTTCATTATAAAGCGACCGGGGCCCACACCACCACCACCGTGCGGAGGACAACCGTAGCGGAAAAAATTTAGATAATCTTTGAGCTGTTCAAGATCCATTTTCTTCTCTTTTGCTTGTTTTTCTAGAACTTCTATTCTATGTTCACGTTGAGCCAGAGTAGTAACTTCAATACCTCGATAAAGTAGATCAGCTCGGCGACTTCTATCAGACCCCTCTTCCAATCGCATATGATAGAAAGCACTCTTAGATTTGTGATATTCAGTAATAAACACAAATTCGTGTTTATATTCTTTTAATACATATTCAGAAATAGCTCTTTCCTCTTCTGGCGAAAGATCATGTTCTTCTCCCGACTGAACAACTTCAAGTGACTTAATAATTTTTTTAGCTTCTACTATAGTCATTCTAGGAAATGGACTTACGGGTACAGTTATATTAAGTTCTGGAAAAACTTTTTTGAGCTGTTCAAATCCAGCAATAATCATCCCCTCTTCTGCATCCATAATGTCGTTATGGTCATTGATGTAAGAAATTTCAAAATCCCAACCTGTAAACTCTGTCATGTGTCTGGTAGTAAAAGATTCTTCCGCGCGAAATACAGGAGAGACCATGAAGACTCTCTCGAACCCAGATGCTATAGCCATTTGTTTATAAAACTGTGGTGATTGAGCTAGATATGCCTTGCGGTCAAAATATTTTACTTCAAAAACTTCTGCACCACTTTCAGAAGGCATACTCATCAGAGCTGGAGGATAAAGTTGAATATATTTATTTTCGTCAAAATATTTACGCCACCCTTTTTCAAACTCTGTCCATACTTTGAAAATTTTTGCTTTCTCTGGTTTTCTAAGATCAAGCCAACGATAATCAAACCTTATTGGTGCCTCAGTTTCTTCACTACCCTTTACTACCACAGGTATAGGAAGTTCAGCTGCAGCAACCGATAAAACTTCGATCTTAGTCGGATGCATCTCACTACCACCCGGAGCTTGGGGAGCATCTTTCATATCTCCTATCACTCTGATAACTGATTCAAGAGATAAATTTTTAGCAGTCTCAAATTCTTTATTATCTATAGTTACCACCACTTGAGTCAGGCCTTGCATATTGCGAACAATGATAAAAATAATCTTAGACTGAACTCTTAATGCATGTATAAATCCTTGTATCATGAAATTTTTAATCCGACTTTTTTCCGGATACTATCCATTTTCTTCTCAATACACTTATGTGCCACATTGCCACCTGTCTTAAGGACATCAAGTACTGCTTTCTTATCTTTCTTCAACAATTCCCTTTTTTCTCGCATGGGAGTTATAAATTTCTTAAGATCAGATGCTAATATTTCTTTAAGCTCTTTATACTGACCTTTTTTCTCTGTATAAAGATTATCTAACTCACCCTTATCACGTACAAGAGCATGTATAGCATATACATTCTCCGGTTTCTCTCCGGAAGAATCGGTTACTATACCCATTACGGCTTTCTCTATATCTTCATCTGTGGCAAAAAGTTCTATAGTATTACCATAACTCTTACTCATTTTTTTACCATCAATACCCTGTACGGTAGCGACACTTTCCAATATAAGCGGTTCTGGCAACTTGAAAGTTTCTCCGAATATGCGATTAAATTTCTCTGCTATATCGCGAGTGATCTCAATATGTTGCTTCTGGTCTTGTCCAACCGGTACCACATCAGCATCTTGTATTAAAATATCAGCCGCCATCAAGACAGGATAGTCAAATAGTCCCACATTAGCTTCTTTACCGCTTGCCTTAGCATCTTTATATGCATGGGCGCGTTCCAGATACGGCACGGTGGTCAAGCAGTTAAATATCCAAGCAAGCTCCGTCACTTGTGGCACATCTGATTGTTTATAAATAACCACATCTTTAGGATCCAATCCTATAGCCAAGTAGTCCAGAAGTACATCTAGAGTATTTTTCTCAAGTTCTTTCTGATTCTGGACAGTGGTCAGAGCATGCAAATCAGCGATAAATATGTAGCATTTGTAGTCATCCTGCAGTTCTACAAACTGCTTCATAGCTCCAAAATAATTACCTATATGTGGCCTGCCGGTCGGCTTAACCCCAGAAACCAGTATCTTTTTATCTGTCATATAAGCTTTATAATATCAACAAACCTCACTAATTTAAATGCCCCAATTTCATTCTCTAATTCGCGCGAATTAGGTCATAGAACAAAATACTTATTACACAGCTAATTATTTATTTTAGCTAAAATTGCTTCAGCCTTAATTACCATACTGGAGGTAGCCGGATCATCAATCTTATCCTTATTATTGTATTTCTTTACACTTAATATAAATGACTCCAGTTTTTTTATAACTAACTTTTCTGCTAATTTTAGCTTGAACTCGTGCAATTTCGGATATTTCTTACCAATTGATCTAATGAGTTCCGCTTCTTTCAAAGTTGCAAGAACAAATTTTAAATCATTGTTCAATGATTGATATATACCTTTATTATTTATTTTTCCATCTTTGTAATACTCTTCTAGATCAATTAATAACTCATTTACTAAATCAATGATTGACGATTCTTCTAAATCTGGTTTTGTTATTATAGGTGCACTTATTTTGACTGGTACATTTTCATAATGATTAACATCAACCACATATTCAATCTTTTCCCCTTCTACAACATTTTTTTGGACGGTAACAATATTATCATTATCATCGACAAAACTAGCCACAGCCATATGATATTCACCATCTGCGGTACCAATAAGCTCTACCTCATATTCGCCTGAAAGTCCGTCAGGGATGATTATCATTTTTACTCCATTCGGATCATTCTCGCCAGTATAAATTGCTTCGGGAATCTGATTAGAATCTTTTGTGATTATTCTGTTTTGCGGATCAGTAATCTTGACTGCCACAGGTGAAGCGAACCAGAATGTTGTTATATTGTTCGGCTCTGTCGGTGGTTCAAAATCACCAACAGGATTAGGAAGGCCAAGAGCAGAAAAAACTTCTGGAATCGCCATAGTTGGTAACCCCCCATGATTTGAGTTAATTTCCTTTTGTGTTAAGCGCTCATCAATGTCCCACTCATCAGACTGTGCTCGCACAAGAGGAATAAACACTGCAAATATTTTCTGCCAGAAATTTTGATTACTTCTAGATAACACAGGTCCTATCAAATCAAATTCATTTAAGAAAGCACTCGAGAGTAATACCCTATTGTCACCCTCTGGATTATTGCGAATTGGATTTATTGGCTCCGGTATTCCATCAGCCCATAATTTTGTTTCTAAAGCTGGTCTCTCTACAACAGAAATATTTCCTACTGTGCCAGTGCCAGTACCTGCTATTACGGTGATACGACCAAGCTCCTTCAGATTTTGCATACTCTCTGACTCATTAAGATTTTCTAGAAAAGGATTCGTTGCTTCAGTAAGACTACTGTATGGCTTTACATTGTCATTCGAGTCAGAAAGAAAATCATATGTTGGCAGTAATTCTCCTATAGAAGTGATGAACGTGTGAATGGTGTCATAGTAATCAGATGTATTAGCACTGAAAGTAGTCATAAACCAAAGTATAAATTTTATACCGTTCTTGTCTGATTGGCTCCAATTTCCAGGAACTTCACCTCCCTCCCATAGGGTGTAAACATCTGACGACCCATAATTTGGTGTACCGAGCATTACTAATTGATCCACATCATTTCGGTTTATATAATCTTCACTTTGTATATAGCTCCTAGACACTAGTCCTCCCATACTATGAGCAATGATATTGACTTTAGTCGAAGAGGAGTTAGCAAGAGCCCTATCTATAGTAGGAATTAAATAATTTATCGCAGAGTCCTCATTGCTTTTTCTCCAGTCATAAAAAGCAATAAAAAGATTATTGTCAAGTACATACCCCTCTTCAATTAATTCATCAATGAGTTTATCCCAAGTATGATCAGTTGAATGGAAATCCCACGTATCGGGTGTACTCCTCCCCAGCAATACCGACCAATTCCAAGAACCCATTATTCCTGGAACAAGTACTATGGGCTCTAATGTATTTGCCTGCGCATAGCTCAAAGATGGATTAATAGAAGCAATAATTAGAAAACTAAATATTAATTTTTTCATAATTATAAATAATTATTACCAATATTGACTAGTGCCGATACAGATAGAAACATGTACAGTATAAATAATAAAATTAAAAATATTAGTCCAAATACACCGGTAAGTGATAGGTTTAAAAAAGTAAATTTATCTCTTATTAACTTAGTGCAATAGAAAGCTAGTAACGGCCATCCAAACATTGTAATAAAGATCATTTTGAAACTTGGACCAGAAAGTACATTTCTCAACCAACCAGTATTTGTAAAACCATTATAGAGCCACATATCAATCTTTACCAAAATCACCCATTCCCAAATAAAATAAATAGCAAAAGAAGAAACATAAGCTCCCACTACCTGCTTCCAAGAAACAGGTAAATTTTTTTTCCATTTCTTGATACCAAGATAAATGAATGGCGAGAAGACAAGCAGGATTGAGATTATAAGTACTCCCCACTCGATCACAAAGGCCAACGTCGGATTAGGAGTCAAATACGGTTTCATTAAAATAAATTATACACCAGAAATATTAGACTGTCATTTTCTTTTATTCTACCATTCGCGCGAATTAGACTTATAAAACCCTTAAAAATCGTTTTACTATATCTGGAGCATCTTTATTAATAGAATAGAACATTTGAAGACCGCGTTGTTCTCTTTCCAGAGCATTTGCGTTTGCAAGAATATATAAATGTTTAGAAGTTGCCTTGAATGATAGCTTTATATGGTCTGCAATCTCTCCAACACTCTTTTCTTTTTCTTTCTGTAAAAAATAAACGATTAATAGGCGTCGTCTGTTGGCTAGAGCTTTTAAAATTCTTTCTAGTTCTTTTTCTTCCATATCTTTATTCTACCATTCGCGCGAATTAGGTCATAGATGGATTGTGGGTGATAAGTGTAGCTAGTAAATTTGATTATAAGATAAGTAATTTAAGCTACAGGCAACTCCATGTAGAAAGTAGAACCTTGGTTAGGACCAGCAGATTCAGCCCAAACACGGCCTTTGTGAGCCTCTACAACACCCTTGACAAAAGAGAGACCAAAACCAGTGGAATTAATATTAATCTTTAGTGAGTCTTTGTCCCTAGCTCCCTTAGTAAAGAGCTTGAGCTTAAGTTCATCAGACAAACCTGCACCAGTATCTTTAACAGAAAAAATGATTTTATTATTTAGATGTTCGAGATTCACAATTATACCACCTTCGGAAGTATAGATGACGGAATTGTCTAATAAGTTTCTAAGTGCCTGATAAAGTTGAGCCTTGTCCCCTTTTATCCCATAATCACCTTCGGATATATGTATTTCAAAAGATAAATTTTTTTCATTTGCTATTTTTTTCTGCTTTTCTGCAACATCCAGCACAATTTCTTTGAAATCTAGTTGCTCCATATTATATGTGTAGGAACCTTTATCTATATTTGAAGCATCTAGAAAATCTTTCACAAACCCTACACCCTCTGTCAATGACCTTAAACCTTCTTCAAGCATTGGTTTAGATTTATCTGTACAGGCCCCATAGTCTGGCTCTGTCAGAAGTTCTGAGAAAATGCTGCGAGATTTAGAAAAATAACCCTTGATCTGATGGTTGATGATATGGAGCAAATTGGTTTGCCCCTCGTTGGCTATTTGAAGCTGATTATTTAGCCTCTCTAATGATATCGTTGATGCTCTCCATATATAAATAATAATGATTACCAATATAGAGATGATTAGAACTAGAAAACCAATAAATATTAGAAATGGTTGCAATGTCTGTCTAGTTAAAGTAAAGAAATCCTCAGCCTTGATATCAGTTGCCAAGACTGCAACCACATTGCCAATCTCATCTCTTATCGGTGCGTAACCAGTAAGCACAGTGCCATAATCATCAGTGTACAATTCCTCACTAGTTAAAGGTCCTTTGTATGCAGCGAAGGCTTCCGGTATATCGACGGCCTCTGGGTAATCTTGCCCAGGCCACTGTAATTTATCTGGTCCATCGGGTTCTATCTTCCCATCACGATTTACATCTACATATCTTGTCTCATCATTACTTATATTCGCATAAGGATCGATAGAATCGGCGTCTACTACAAATTCTATTTGTGTTGGGTCATCCGCCTTCTTGCGAAAAATATACATGAAGACAATATCTTTATTACTGTATTTCGCTCTATTCAATTGGGTAACAACGTGAATCCAGGCTGGCTTATGCCAATCCTCCTCGACCTTGAGCTCCTCAAGATCCTTTGCATCAACATTAGATGCTACAGTAATAGATATGGTCAACAACCTTTCTCGAAGATTGTTCGTCAGAAGGTTAACTGTATGTTGATATAAAACTTGTGAGGCAAAGATAACTATAACAATAGAAATGATGAGCAATATGATGGCAAAAGTGACAGGACTTGTAAATTTCTTGATTCTGTTCATCTTTTTATCCTATATAAGAATATTATACATCCAATAAGTCCTTTATATCACTCTTATCTATCTCCCAGAGAAAGTTCGTTAATTTGGGCCCAGATTTTTTACCAAATAATAATTGGTATAAATTTTGGAAAAAGATGCGTTGATTCGCTATATTTCTTTCCTCGGTAGCATTAGCACTCTTCGGCAAAGCGTACAGTAGAGTGATAAATTTATTCAAATTTAATTTTGATTTACGGTCTAGTAATTTATTTAATTTTTTGATTAATTTAATATCATCATCAGTCATACTCACTATATACTTCACATTTGGTACCTCTAGAAGGGTGTGAGAATATGCTGGATTGAGATGTATAAAACGCGATTTTTTATCTTTAATCAAATCCAAGTCTAAATAAATATTATTAGAATTTATATTATCATGGCTTGAATCGCTTGAATTAGATAGTTTCAACTTCAACAATTTTCCAATGTCCTTCTCTTGTATTTTAGTAAAGATGTCATATTTCTGCTGGTGAAAATTTAATGTTTTTTTATTGAGAATTGGTTTGACAATCCATTTGTAAATATCACGCTGAGGTAATGTCGGCATAGTAATGATTTTCCCATTTATACTTAAGCTTGATGCTCCGTACCCATACCCTCCATAAGGATTGATGCCCCTTTCTACACCACGAGCATGCAGATGAGTATTGTGAATAAAAGAGGATTTATCATGAAGTAATTTTCCGTGATAAATTTTACCAATCAATTTATTTATATAATTACTTGTCCCGTAGAGAGTCACGTACATCGCATTCATCAGGTAACGATCATTTTCGAAGTATGATGCAAGTTCAGAATTATCTGCATACTCCTGAACAAAAATTGTAGGAGCAAATATTTCGTTATAATTTCCTCCACATCTAAGCGGTTTACAAATTATTGTTGGTTCAACTATAGCTTCACTCGTTCTAATAACCCCTTTCGTAGAAGAATCAAGCCATTCCCTATTTTTTATAAGGAAATCCTCAATTCTAACCAAGTCGTCTGGGTCGCTAATTGGACCAACTCTAGAAGATTTATTGTTATAAGAACCGATTTTAACTTTACTTAATCCTTCTCTCAATTGTCGCAAGAAATTTGGTAAAATATCTTTATGTACAAGAACTGCATTTGGAGCGGCACAGTCTTGCCCTTGATTATAGAGTCCTAGAGTTAAGACTGCTTCAATAGCTTTATTTAGATTGGCATCCTTACTGACTACTACTGGATTATGACCAGCTCCATTTGAAATAAATAGAGTTCGTTTGTCAAAAATAAACCGTAATTTACTTGCATGCGATGGAAGTCCAGTAAAAATAACTGCTTCAGTAGCAGGTATGCTTTCTTTAGTTTTTGGGTTCACTAATAATGCAGATCTTTCTCTCAAGAATTCGCTCCTCTGCTTCTGCGAAACAAAAATATTTGGAAATAATTTTTTAATTTCCAGAAGATCCAGCATATCTTGAAAAAAAAGCATCATGCTCTGTGGAATTCGGAAATGCACTTCACTTGCCATCAAAGATGGAACGATGACAAAACACGAAAATGCATAGAGTGGCTGATTTCTTGGTAGGAATGAAGCGACTGCTCCAACTCTCAAGAAAAAAAATTTTTTATTTTCCCTGAGGTTTCTAAGTAAATCTAAGGCTCTATTTACCTCATCTTGTACAACCTCAAAACTCTCATATCTAAGCAAAATATCAGTTAGCTTCTCAAAATGAACTTCAATAAGATCAGCTAGTTGTTTAGCTTTTTTATCTACTTCAAAAAAATCAATTTTTCTGTAAGGAGAGAAATACTTACTTGAAACTACTTGTTTCTTTAACACGGGTTTTCTCCGGACTGAAAGTAATGTGTTCACCATTAATTTAAGAGGTCAATTATGAAGTTGCATTAGCACAATTCCTGAAATAGATAGTAGTATTCCGACAAGCTGATACATTGAAACATTACTCCATTCTCCAAAAATGAATAGACCAACAAGAATAGTGCTTATAGTAAGAAGCGAATCAACTATTGCCGAAGTCATACTCAAACCTAGTTTTGAAGTAACTAGTCCGAAAGTTATGAATACCAGTGGAGAAACAATTAAAAGAGCTAGAAACCAAATTGTACTGAATTTTTCTTCCTTGCTTGCCCATACAGCACTTATGGAATTGGCTGAAAGAGCCACTAAAACAGCACTCAGAATGAAGAACCAGGTCCTTAAAAATGCCATTTAAGCATTATAACACGAATATTTCTCTGTAAGTAAATCGAGAATTTTAATTAAGATCTCACAACCCTAATTTTTTTAAATCTTCTACTACCTTGCGAGCTTCTTTGGAAAGTTTATCGGGTATTTGAATAGAGATGCGTATATATAAATCACCACGCCCAGATTTACCAGAGTTAGCGTGGTTGTATGGCACACCTTTACCCTTCACTCGCAAGATAGTGCCATGTTTAGTACCAACAGGCACCTTGAGAGTAATCTCACCATCAAGACTATGAATATTTTTTTCTGCACCGAGAAGAGCTTCTGTGAGTTTAACCACTAAATCCATGATCAAGTTATAACCTTCTTTACGTAAATATGGATGCTTACGAACATGAATCTTTACATACAAATCACCCGGTACTCCACCCTCAAGAATTTCACCGTGGCCAGAGAGACGGATCATTTGTCCATCATCAATACCCGGTGGTACAGAAATAGAAACTTCTTTCTGCTTTACAAATTTAGAATTAATTACGACCTTTCTATCTACGCCGAAGATAGATTCTTGGAAAGAAAGTTCAATATCTACCGCGATATCACGTCCGCGTCTGACACGGCGACCACCAAATATACTAGAGAGGATGTCACCGAGATCTCCAGTATCAAATCCAGCATTACCGAAACCGGAGAAATCAAAACCAAATCCAGACGGGTCAAATCCAGCACTTCTAAAGCCCCCAGTCCCAGTTCCACCACCACCTACTGAACCAAATGCATCATATTGCGCCCGCTTCTTTTTATCAGAGAGTACCGAGTAGGCTTCACTTGCCTCTTTAAATTTTGCTTCGTTACCGCCAGATTTATCCGGATGATAAACATGCGCAAGTTTACGGAAAGCTTTTTTTACCTCCTCTTCGCTTGCATCTTTGTTAACTCCTAGAATTTTATAATAGTCTTTCATAGGTTAACTTATAACTTTAAGCTTCTAGCTATTGGCTTTGGGTTCGGAATCATCCTGTTGGGCAGGTTTAACTTCTGCATCTTTTATATCACCTTCTTGCTTCGGCACGCCTGAGCCTTCGGCGGAGGTGGCAGGATTCTTACTCATAAACTCACCAATCTTCTGCAATTCTGTAGAAAGAGCTTCTGTGGCAAATTTTATGGTCTCTAGAGTTCCGGTCCCTTGCTCTTTTTTTAATGCATCAACTTTTCCATTAACAGCAGTTTTTATATCCTCCGGTATATTTGTAGTGTCTTTCAAAGATTTCTCGGCTGTATAGATTAGCTGTTCAGCAATATTTTTTACATCTACCAAGTCTTTTTTCTTCTGATCTTCGACTGCATTTGATTCTGCGTCTTTCTGCATTTTTTCGATATCAGTTTTAGAGAGACCAGAGCTTGCTTCTATCCTGATAGACTGCTCCTTGCCTGTTGTTTTATCCTTAGCCTTAACACTTAAGATCCCGTTGGCATCTACATCAAAAGTAACTTCGATCTGGGGCATACCGCGCCCTGCTGGTGGTATGCCATCTAATATAAAGCGTCCTAGAGACTTATTATCAGCCGCCATAGCTCTTTCTCCTTGCACAATGTGTATTTCTACAGAAGTCTGATTATCAGCGGCAGTGGAGAAAATCTGTGATTTAGCAGACGGAACTGTAGTATTTTTCTCAATCAACTTCGTAGCAACACCACCCATAGTTTCTATACCAAGTGAAAGAGGAATCACATCCAAGAGAAGAACGTCTTTAACATCACCAGCAAGAATTCCACCTTGAATAGCAGCACCAAGCGCTACAACTTCGTCCGGATTTATAGATTTATTTGGCTCTTTGCCGAAAAATTTCTTAACCGCATCAGCGATAGCCGGCATACGCGTCTGCCCACCTACTAGTATAACCTCATCAATAACACCTACTTTAAAAGGTGAGGCCTCCATAGCGCGTTTGGTAATTTCCATAGCCCGGTCTATAAACTCTCTTGAAAGTTCCTCAAGTTTTGCTCTTGAAAGCTTTAGAAGCAAATGTTTAGGACCAGAGGCATCAGAAGTGACAAACGGTATATTTACTTCTGTTTCAGTAGTGGTTGAAAGTTCTATTTTAGCTTTCTCAGCTGCTTCATCTAGACGTTGAAGTGCCAAAGCATCAGATCTAACATCAATACCAGACTCTTTCTTAAACTCTTCGGCAATGTAATTGAGAATCTTCTGATCAATATCTTTACCACCCAAATGAGAATCACCGTCAGTGGATTTTACTTCGACCACATCATCACCAACTTCCAATATCGAGATGTCGAAAGTACCTCCACCGAAATCAAAGACGGCGATCTTTTCATTTTTCTTTTTATTAAATCCATAAGCGAGAGCGGCGGCGGTTGGTTCGTTGATAATGCGTTTAACATCAAGACCTGCAATTTGACCAGCATCTTTGGTAGCTTTTCTTTGAGCATCATTGAAATAAGCCGGCACAGTAATAATAGCTTCAGTAATCTTTTCTCCCAACTTAGCTTCAGCATCTACTTTAAGCTTCTGCAAAATCATGGCGGAAATTTCTTCCGGACGATTTTCTTTATCAGCCATTTTAACCATGACAGAACCATCTTTAGCAGAAAGAATTTCAAAAGGCACAGTGGACTTATCCTTCTGGACAGCCGGATCAGAGAAAGTGTGGCCGATAAAGCGTTTGATACCGAAAATAGTATTTTTGGGGTTAGTCACAGCTTGGCGCTTAGCCAAAAGACCCACCAGACGATCGCCTGTTTTAGAAACAGCTACTATAGAAGGAGTAGTGCGTACACCTTCAGCATTTTCTATAATTTTTGGTTGACCTGCTTCCATGACCGCAAGAGCGGAGTTAGTGGTGCCGAGATCTATTCCAATGATTTTAGCCATGATGTTTAAGTTTAATTGCTAATAAATTCCCCTACTTTTACTTTTGCCGGACGGATCACTTTGCCATTTAACTTATACCCTTTCTGCATAACTTCAAGCACCAGATGATCTTGTTCTTTTTTCTCTGTACTAATCATCCCCAATGCTTCGTGTTCATGCGGATTAAATGTCTTGCCAACTGGGTCTAATTCTTCAAGACCTTTGACCTTGAGTATAGCTACTAACTGATTATAGATAGGCTCAAGGTCTTTGCGGTCTAGAGACAGAGATATATTAAAACTATCTAGCACAGGAATCAATTCTTCTATCAATCCTTGATTCGCAAACTTAATAAATTCTAGCTTAGCTTCTTCGTCACGACGCCGGAGATTGGCGAAATCTGCCTGACTTCTCTGCCATCCGTCTAAATATTCTTTAGCTTTCGTTTCAGCCTGTTTAATCTTTTCTCTAAGCTTCTTCTCTTTTTCAGCATAATTTACCGAATCAAGGTCATCTTCTATAACGATGTCTTCATCTTCCTTATTCATATTTTTCTAATTACCTAACGCTTCGACCACTGAGGCGCCTTACGAGCCTTCTTAAGACCGAATTTCCTGCGTTCTTTAGCACGAGGATCGCGTTTAAGAAAACCCTTCTGCTTCAACTTAGTACGCAGAAGAGCATCATGTATTACAAGTGCTCGTGCTAAACCATGTCTAAGAGCTTCGGCTTGTGATGAATTACCTCCTCCTTTTACCTTAGCAGTCACAGAAAACTTGTCTGTGGTGTCATCAAAAACGGACAAGACTATTTTCTTGAGCATCAAGGTAGGAAAATATGCTTCTAGTTCTTTTTCATTTACAGATACAGAAATCTTTGAAGCAGGAGTAAGACGCACCCGAGCTACAGAAGTCTTGCGCCTCCCTACTGCTTCAATGTATCGTTCCTTGTTTTCTATTGTCTTGGTAATCATCATTTATAAAACTAATCTTTAATTGTTAAATTTTTCATCATCTGCGTACGCAATTTATTCTTCGGAAGCATGCCATAGACTGCTCGGCGTAACACCTCTCTTGCTCCCTTGGTCTCAACCACGTGTTCCTGTGATTGTCTTTTGAGCTTACCCGGAAAACCAGAATGATGCGAGTAAATTTTATCTCTGAGTTTTTTAGGATTAAGAGACATTAGAGAACTAGAAATTACCTCTACTTTAACATCAGGGATGCGATTTCTAGAAAAATCTGTCCTGTCCTTACCCATAAGAAGCACAGCCACATCTGTAGCTACTCTTCCGGGTACTCTGTCTTTAGCATCAATTACGTGTTTTTTCATACAAATTCTATGACGGCCATCGGACTAGCATCACTTGTTCGCGATATCATCTTAGTAATTCTGGTATAACCTCCAGCTCTTTCTTTATAAGTTGGAGATAATTCTTCTACAATTTTTTTAGCCACCTTAACTCCTACCCGACCCTCAATAAAACGACGAGAAGCAAGAGTTTTCTTCTTACCTAAAGTCACAAGTTTCTCCATATAAGGTCTCAACTCTTTAGCCTTAGCTTCTGTTGTTTTAATTTTCCCTTTTAGAGCTAGAGAATATGCGAGTGAACGAAGCAGAGCTACTCTCTGATTTTTTTTGCGGCCAAATTTTCTGTTCGCATTATGATGTCTCATTTCAATGTTATACCAAACTCACCAAGTGCTTTTTTTATTTCTTGAATACCCTTAGTTCCCAGACCAGCAATATCTAAGAGATCTTTCTCTTTCTTACGAGCTAGACCACCTACAGTGCGAATATTGGCGATAGAAAGTGCGTGTCTAGTACGAAGTGAAATATCCAGTGACTCTACGCGTGTTTTAAGCACTTCAGGATCAACTTCTGCTCTAGAAGATGTGCTTTGCTCTGCTTCAATATCTTTACCTGAAACTTCTGGTTCATCTTCTTTAAAACCTACAATAGCTTTAAGTTGATTTATCATGGTCTCAATAGCAGAAGTAAGAGCAAAGGTTGGAGAGACGGTTCCGTCAGTCTCAATGAACATTCTAAGTTTATTGAAATCTGTCCTGTTTCCAACACGCATGTTTTCAACTTCATAACTTGCACGACGAATAGGGGTGAAGATACCATCAAGAGCAATGGTGCCGATATCTACACGATTTTTGTCGATCATCTCTTTAGGCATAAAACCAAGGCCTTTTTCGGCCTTGATTTCCATATCGAGCAGAGCATTTTTACTGGTGAGAGTGGCGATAATTTCGTCTGGAGTAAGGATTTCTACTTGACCAGGTACTTCCAAATCAGAAGCCTTAATCACTTTCTCTCCCTTGACCTTTAGAGATAGAGTCTGAGGATC
Source organism: Candidatus Zambryskibacteria bacterium RIFCSPLOWO2_02_FULL_39_14 (assembly GCA_001824135.1). Lineage (GTDB taxonomy): Bacteria > Patescibacteriota > Minisyncoccia > Phycocordibacterales > Zambryskibacteraceae > UBA5004. The sequence continues at coordinate 25,280 of MHWM01000032.1, forward strand.
ATCAGTAGAGAAACGCATGCGGATTTTCTTTAGATTAAGAAGGATGGTAATGATATCCTCTTTTACCCCGTCCAATACGGAAAACTCGTGACTGACGCCAGCAATCTTAACAGAAGTGATGGCTACACCCGGCAGAGATGACAAGATGATACGACGAAGACTATTACCTAGAGTATGTCCATAACCAGGATAAAGACCTTCAATTTCGAAAACGCCACTATCTCCTTCTTCAGAGATAATCTTTGGTTTAGAGGGTAAAAGTATTGTGTAATCAACCATAAAATATATAAAAAATTAATGTTTAATTATACGCTAATAATGCTCATAAGGCAAGTTTTATGAATCGTGGTAAAGAATATCATAATTATCTGTTATAAAATTCAATTACTACTCCAAGATCAAATACATGCTCTTGCGGTACATATACCGGATGACCATTGACCACCACCTGTTTCTTGACAGGGTCAACTTTGAGCCAAGCTGGAATCATAACTGTCTTTAATCTTTCTGATACTTCACTAAAGAGAGAACTGTTGATCGAGCCAGCACGCAAACTGACAATATCACCCTCTGAAAGAAGAATTGAGGGTATGGTTACACGTTTGTTGTTTACCATGATGTGTCCATGACTTGCAGTTTGACGAGCTTGAGCACGAGTCTTGCTTAATCCAGAGCGAAAGAGAACATTATCTAGACGACTCTCAAGAATAGTAAATAGTTTTTGTATAGGCTCTTGTTCATGAAGAGATTTATCAACATAGTTTCTAAACTGCTTCTCAGTCAAGCCATAACTGAAACGAGCTTTCTGTTTTTCTATCAACTCACGGCCGTATTCAGATTTTGGTTTACCGCGACCTTTACTATTTCTTTCCTTGCGAGCTAAAGAGAGTGCATATTTAGGGGTTTGAGTTTTCTCAAATATTGGTGCTCCCAGACGTCTAGCTATTTTATATTTAGGTCCTATCTTCATATAGTTTTATGCAATATTAATTTCTACGAGGTCGAGGTGGTTTAGGACCATTATGAGGTACCGAAGTTTTGTCTTGGATAGTAGTTAGATTTATTCCTTTTGAGATAAACCCTCTTATGGCTGATTCTCGGCCAGAACCCACACCCTTTACAACAACTTTGACTTCCTTAACTCCCAAAGTTTGAGCCTTAAGCGCCAATGTCTCACCAACCTTAGCGGCTGCAAATGGTGTACCCTTTTTAGCACCTTTAAAACCCAAAGCACCACTTGATGACCAAGCTAGAGTATTATATTTGTTATCTGTAAGAGTAACCTTAGTATTATTATATGTAGATTCAACATATAAGACGCCTGAGTCGATATGCTTTTTACTAAGCTTCTGTTCTTTTACTGCATCATCTGTAGCTACAGCCACATCAGTTTCTGAAGCTTTATCTGTTTTTACTATACGTTTCTTACCCATAATTATTTATATTGAATCTTGATTTTATTATTTCTTTTCCGCAATCTTTCTTCCTGTGCCCATAGTCTTTCTAGCACCTCGTTTTGTGCGAGCATTAGTCTTAGTACGTTGACCACGCACCGGAAGATTGCGCAAATGACGCATGCCACGATAGGTCTTAATATCTTTCAGGCGTTTAATATTTCCAGTGATTTCTCTCTTTAGATCGCCTTCAAGAGTCATACCCTCTATAACAGAACGAATTTTATTTTCCTGTTCTATACTTACATCTTTTGATTTAATCCCAAGTGGCACACCGGCTTTTTCAAGAATAGTCCTAGCGCGAGAGCGACCAATCCCAAAAAGGACCAGTAGGCCGATTTCTAAACGTTTTTCTTCTGGGATAGTTATACCGAGTATTCTCATTAGCCTTGTCTTTGTTTATGGCGAGGGTTAGCCTTGCAAACTACATAAACATAGCCCTTTCTACGGACTATTTGGCACTTAGCACATATTTTCCTGACCGCTGCCTTAACTTTCATAGCAAGTCTGCATTCTAGCTTAACTTTGTTTTCCTGTCTACCCCTAATCTATATTTGGTTTGAAATTGTCATATCTTTATATACTACCACCGCTCTATTATCCATTATCTCCCAATCAGAGATAAATTTATTTTTCCCCATTCTTATCCTGCCATAAATTGGATCCATGAGTATTATCTCTTTAGGATTAAGAGGGTCGCCCGTAAAACCTATCACCACCCTAGCGTGTTCTCCTGGACGAACTGACACCACTTTCCCATCTTTAGTCTGCCAAGACACAGGTGCTCTTCGGGATAAAAGTCCCCAAACGATAACAGGATTGCCTGACAAGACTTCATTTAAAACTTCTGTCAAATCAGCATCCTCAAGAATAGCTGCATTGTAGTACTCCAAAGCCAGATTAAGAATAGGCTTCTCATAAACACCAAACCCGGTGCGGTTAAAGATCGAACCATTAACACTTCCGATAAATCCATCTTCTGGATCACCCCAAGTGCCATCTGAAGACATGGGTTCTCTAGTATCAAAAGCTAATTTATCCAAAAGCTCTGCTTCAGATACATTTGTACCACGATAACTAAGTACCGTCCTTAGAGCAGCTACTTCGCAAGTCAAACCATTTTCTTGGCGAAAATATGGCATTGATAAAGAAAATGAGGCTTCTCCTTGAAATGAACCCACTAATGCCAAGTGATTTACTGTTGAGTAAAATAATGTATGTGCCAAATGTTCGAACCGTGATGTTTTGTGATAATTAGGATGTTTCTGTAAAGAAACAAATAGAAAAATTGCCAAAAAAACAATTCCTGTACTAGCAAGTAGTGTTTTGTCAGATATTTTCTTTATCACAAGTAGATAATTCTTAATTAAAGTCGTTTGATAATCCTAGCTTTACCGCCATATGGTTCGAGTTCGAGAAGTACTTTATCGCCCACTAATACACGGATGCGATGAAGTCGCATCTTTCCAGAAAGATATGACAATATTTCTTCTGATCCACCAGATGGATCATCCAACTTTACGCGAAACATAATATTAGGCAGAGATTCAACTATTACTCCCGTCCTTTCTAAATCCGAAGATTTACTTTGTTGCATATATTACTTAACTGGTAATTGTTTTATGGTAATTCGTGAACCATCCGAAGGGAAAGATTTTTTCCAAAATGGTCTTATAGTGGCTGTGGCCGATATTACAGTTGGATAATTATTAAGTATAGAAGAGATATATTTCTTAGGTTTACCGACAATATCAGTCTTCAAAGACACTTCATCAGTACGCCACACTACCATAGTATCACCCGTTACAGAGAGGTGAATCTCATCTGCATTTAGTATATCTAGAGAAGAATCATCGGAGAAAGAAAGTGTAAGTAATTCTGGCTCTAGAATATCAACAGATTCACCGGGAGCAAGAGTGATCTTGCCTAAAGAAAGATAAGTAGATAAATCACTTCTTTTAAACATAACACCATACAAATTAGCGCGCCTATTAGCTACAACACGGCCTGGAGTAGCAGAGTCCGTTTGTGGTAAGTCTTCGAAAATAATAAAGGAAAGCGACGGGAAAAGAATCAAGTCTTTAGGTACTTGAGCTATAGCATCTGAAATAAGTTCAGCTCTTAAAGATGTCTCTAGTTCATTTTTGACTCTTAATCTGTCTTGTTCACTCACTATTTTTTCTTTCCCGACAAAACCTCTAGACATCTCTGTTTTAGAGCGGGCATAAACTGCGGTAAATAAGGAAGTGCCTTCAAGACCCGGTAGAGTAAAGTCTGTGAGACCAATATTATATTCCTTTCCGGGATTTTCTGCATAAACAGTAACCTCCAAAGAACCTGGCTGTTCACTACCATTTACCACCTTTTTTGCAGGCACAACTATAGCATCTTCGACTTGGTAAATTTTACCTTCTGGAGTTTCAAAACGAGTAGTTGCTCTAAATCTTTGAGACTTAGTGCTACTGTTGTAGACCACTATTGTACCGCTTGCTTTACGACTCACTTCTTCTTCTCCAGAAGCCAAGACTTCCACTCCTTTGTCTTTGGAGAGTTTAGCTACACTATATGAAAGAGTATCATTACCTGTCTTTTGTGCGATAAAAGACTCATTTTTCAAAGAAAGAGCAGAGGACTTAGGTACGTAAGAGAGTGTTGCCCCGTTAAAAATAGAAAGCAATATAAATATAAGTACTAAAAGAGATACCCCAATACCCCACCAGAAACCTTTCCTGGTTTTTTTTATGCTTGGCGGTTTAACTTCTTCTTGTGATATGTGAATACTATCGCGTGGAACCGCAGAAGAATTATATTCTTTCATTATAAATGATGAAGGTGGCTGTTCTCCATTTTTCCTGCGATTTTCTGGAATTGGTATATCTCTTATACTTCTTTTTCTCTCTGGTACTATAATATCTTCAATTTTTTTCGGCATGTACAAAATTATAACCTATTTTTTAAATTTCTGCCCACTGCTTTTACGTGATAGTTCCTGATGCTCTTTTAATTGCTTATAAAACTTATCTTTATCCACTATCCCCCCTTTCTCTCTAGCAATCTCTTCAGTCAATTCTATAGGGAAACCGTACGTAGTAAAGAGGATAAATGAATCCACCCCTTTCTCAAATTGCTTCAGACCTTCTCTCAAAGTCTTTCTGAATTTATTTTCTTCAGCAAGAATCTCTTTTTCTATTCTTTCGCTAGATTTTGCAAGTTCTGGATAAATATCTCTGTACTTTAAAATGACACTGCGAGCCACGTGAAAAAGCTCTCCGGGAGCAATACCTAAGATATCGGCATAGCGCACCGCACGGCGAATAAGACGTCTTAAAATATATCCTCTGCCAGTATTAGAAGCAATAACACCATCGGCTATCATGAATACTGATGTTCGTATGTGGTCAGAGACAATTCTCTCTGCCTTTTCTTCTGAAACTGAAGAAATATCTTTGATCCTTTTTATAATAGATTCAAAAAGATCTGTCTCGAAAGCACTCGACACACCTTGAGTCACAAAGGTCAGACGTTCAAGACCCATACCAGTATCTACTCCTCTAATTTTAAGAGGTGTAAGTTCCTTATCTCGACTTTGGTAATATTCATTAAAAACGATATTCCAAATCTCAATTCCTCCTACATATATTTCTGTAGTCGGGCCACACGGACCTTCTTCCCCCGTCGGTCCCCAGAAATTATCTTCTCTGCCAAATTTTTTTATAATAATACTAGAGTCGATGGACTTCCAAATATCAGCAGATTCTTTGTCTTCTGGAATATTATCTGCGCCACCGAAGACAGAAATAAAATCTATCTTCAATCCAAAATCTTTAGTAATAAGTTCATGGGCATATTCGATGGCTTCTTTTTTCCAATAACCACCAAAACTGAAGTTGCCAAGCATTTCAAAAAAAGTGAGATGGCTCTTGTCTCCAACCTCTTCAATATCAGATGTACGCACACACTTTTGAGAAGAAGCTACATTAAGTGAGTTTAAATCTTTTTGAGCATCTGCCTTGCTTATGTAATACGATTTGAACTGTTGCATCCCTGCTGTAGTAAAGAGGACTGACGGATCGTTCTTGGGTACAAGTGAAGCTGAAGGAATTATTACATGTGCCTGTTTTTTAAAAAAATCTAAGAATTGTTTACGAATTTCTCTGGATTGCATTCAATGAATATAACATAAAAAGCGAGCCCGACATCAAAGTCGGGCTGTGAGATCTTTCCAATGTTCAGAAAACCACCTGAGAACAAGGGCAATTCTGTACAGAATCATCGATCGGGACATGAGTATCCACGGTCGATCTGTGACATCGTTGATCAATTTCATAATCCCTCCGGAATCATTTATACCATAAATATTAATTTTGGCAAATAAGACACCATTTTAAAGATTTTTAAGTACTTTAAAATCCTCTTTTAGAGTGTCGAGTAAATGCTGATTATAAATAGCGGCAGCGGGATGGTAGAGAGGCGCTACTTTAAACTTGTCGGTAGTAAACACTTTTCCATGAAGTTTACTTATGGAATCCAATTCAAACTCTAATCCGTAGCGACTCATCACGTATTGCATAGAAAATCGCCCAAGAGTGGCGATCACTTTCGGCTTAATGATTTCAATTTGTCGATCAAGAAACGGCGCATATATTTCTATCTCATCAGGAAGAGGGTCACGATTACCGGGCGGGCGGTCCTTTACGATATTTGTCACATAAACATCTTTTCTCTCTATACCTGCGGAGACAAGAAGTTCATCGAGCACTTTTCCCGCCCGCCCGCAAAACGGCCTACCCGTCTTGGCTTCATTCTCCCCCGGCGCCTCACCTATAAACATTATCCAAGCAGAATGATTGCCCTCTCCTATTACAGGGAAGTATTTATTTTTAATTCGTTCTTTATATAAAGGCGAGCTCACAAGACCCAGTATCTCATCTTTTATCGCTTTTAGTGCCCTCTCTTTTTCGTTTATCATCTATGAAGCTTTTGACAACAACTCATTTATTTCATTTATCACCGGCCTAGAATCAAATGTGGTTCCTAAAAACTTACTTAAAAATTCCGGATTATCTTTAATATTCGAGCACAATACCACTCCAGCACCTAATAATATTTTTTTATTTGCTTTCGAAAGAGAATTGAGACAAGTAATAGGATGTAGAGATTCACTTTCTATCATATCTTGCAAATTACCTTCTTCTGGATAATTCCAACCTATCATTGTCAGGTTCTTACAAACACCATAGTGTATGGCGGTACTGGAAAATTTGGTATTAGTTACAAGCCAACTGTCGGTGATAGACCGGTCGACCCCGCCATAGTTGAAAACATTTTCTTGAAGGTCATCAAATCTCGCTTTTATATAAAGAGCTATTTTCAAATCAGATTTAATACCAAGTTCATTATGAAATTTAGCTTCTACCATAATAAGTTTCTTGTCATTGTATGCCACCACATCTACTTCATGTGGTACACATCCGCCAAGTACTACTTGACGAGTCTCGCATCTAAATCCTTTAGCTTTGAGTACTTCAGCTACAAAATCTTCAAAGGGAAATCCTGATGGACCAAGATCTGTAATAGCACGGCGAAGAGAATAGCTTCTGGCTACAGGCTTACTAGCCTTCTTCAGGACAGAAAAGGCGTGTTTATATATCTCAGATGTAGTCATATCACCTCCAAGTTCCAGTGATATATGTGACAAAACATCTTCTGCCATTTTTTCTGTTGCACCGGATTTCAAAAGAGAGAAACGAAGTTTTTCTGGTTCAAAAGCTTCACGTTTGCCATTTGCCTTAATAATCATTATTTGTTTTACCGGTTGTATCATCTTGTCATTATAACCTATGAGATAACTCTATCCATCACTCCACCACCTATACCATAGTCACCATCGTCTACTTTACTGGGAGACAAATAAAACACTATTGATTGACCGAGGGATAATCCGTTTATCGGTTTTTGAAACTCTATACCAAGTTCTTTACCTTCAAGAAAAAGTGTGGCAGGCACTTTATTTCCCCTATATCTTATCCTAGCAGAGAGGAGAGGATTTTTAGGTTCAGTAATCCAATTCACACCCTTGACCACAATCTTTTTAGGCGAAAGAGAATCTATTTCCGATTTTTTATTTGAAACGGTAATAGTGTTTGCTTTAATGTCTTTTGATACCACATAGAAAGCGCCATCCTCCGGTTTTTTCTTCAAAATATCAAAACCGTGCCTTTCTCCAATAGTGTAGAGTACGGCACCACTGTGAGAACCTATGATTTCACCTAGAGTATTTAATACATCTCCCGGTTTAGTAGAGATAAAATGAGAAAGAAATTCTTCCATGCTGACATCACCAATAAAGCATATGCCCTGACTATCTTTCTTCTCCGAGACAGGCAGATTATATTTGCGCGCCAACTTGCGCACCTCATCCTTTTTTAGATTGCCAACTGGAAAGAGTATGTGTGCTAAATCATCTCTTGTTAAGGTCCAGAGAAAATATGATTGGTCTTTCTCTTTATCCACAGCTTCCTTCAATTGCCCATACTCAATACGAGCATAATGTCCTGTAGCAATATAGTTAGCACCCATTTCTTTGGCCTTTTTCCAAAATGCTCCAAATTTTATTTCTTTATTGCAGAGTACATCTGGATTCGGCGTACGACCAACTTTGTATTCAGCTATCATTTTATCCACTACCTCGCTTTTATACTTTTCTTCGAAATCAAAAAACAAGAAAGGAATATCTAAGGCAATGGCTACCTTCATAGCATCACGCCGTTCATCTCTCCAGCTACAAGGCAGAAAATCGGGTTGCCAGACTTTTATAAATACACCTGTTACGTCGAAACCCTTCTCCTTCAATAGTGCTGCGGAAACAGCACTATCTACTCCACCAGAGAGTCCTACAAAGACTTTCGGCTTAGAGGTTATTTGTGTTACAGCAATTTTTTCTTTGCTATCTGGAAATGTATTTAAACTTTTTTGCGACATGGTCATCGAAGTCTTCAGAATAATGCATTGTACCATCGTCTCCTGTCAAGAAATATAAGTAAGGTGTAGAAGTGGGGTTAATGGCGGCTTTTATACTCTCGAGCCCTGGATTTGATATTGGTCTTGGTGGTAATCCTTTATAGAGATATGTATTGAAAGGAGAGTCAATCTTTAAATCATCAAGAGTAAGATCCTTAGTAGTCTTGCCATTAACATAAGCAAAACTAGCATCCACCTGTAGAGGCAGGCCTAGCTCCACCCTTCTCCATAAAATACCAGAGACAATCTCGCGGTCTATCTGAGATCGAGCTTCACCTTCTATAAGAGATGCCATGATTATAATTTCTTCGGGAGTTTTTCCGGAGAGATTGGAGTTATTGATAACTTCCGAAACTTTACGGACAAAGTTATTATTAAGCAGTTTTATGGTAGAAGAAGCAGTTACTGTAACCGGGATGAAATAAGTATCTGGAAACAAATACCCTTCCGGCGCCAAAGATTTGAAACTATCATGATCAAAGAACGGAAATCTATCATCAAAAAGATTTGAAATCTTAGCTACAGTAAAACCTTCTGGAATAGTAAGTTTAACTGTTTCTATATCGTTATGGCCATGAAATACACGCCAAGCGATAAGAAAAGTGTTCTGGGGACGAGACATGTAATATTGACCGGCTTTCATATCACGTTCTCCGCCAAGGACAATAGCTGCCAGACGAAACCAAAAAGGTGAGCGTATAACGTTATCCTCTTGTAATTTTTCTGTAAGAACATAAAGACCAACACCCTCTGGAATAGTGATAATAGATCCCGAGGGGAAAGAAAATGGTGGGGTTATATACCAGAGACAAGTGATGAGAAAAAACATCACAAAAATAAACAAATAAATTCTCTTGTTTATAAAACGCCTATACATAAATCTATACAGGTAGATTGGCAGGAGCTTCTGCCTTCTTTGAAGGAATACGAGTAAGTGTAGGTGTGGTAGATACTCCACCGTGTGGAAAATGGAATAGAGTAGCCAGCTCTTCAACAGTCAGCACATAAGGCTCACCATACAGGTGTTTAAAAGGAACATCAAAAAATGACCGGCGTTTATAGGCTTCAAGGTGTGTTTGATGAAGCATCCTTTTTTTCTTGTCGTGAACATCTTGCCACGGATATTCAACACTCATAAACTTATTAGGTTTGATGCCATTGAGATTCTTGGAACCAAACTGACGCATACTTCCTATAAGACCCGTAAGTTTGTTCTTATCAAAGATATCTTTAGGCGCAACATAGAGCACTCTCATCATAGAGTTGAAAGCCAATTTGCCAGCATTGCGTTCTATGGCTTTAATAGTCTCGCCCTGTGTCGTGGTTAAATGTTGGAGAGTCTGAGGTTTACCTTCAGCTGGTTTAATATAAGATTCTTGTTCAATGATTTTTTTTATTTCTTTCTTAATGCTCTCTTTCCAATCAGGCTTTGGAAAGAGACGTGTATCCTTAAGACCCTCCTTGCGATGACCTTGTATCAATATTTGTATCCACGCCTGTTCTCCGGGTTTGAGAGAACCAAGATATTCGATAAGCGGCACGAGGGGATCCACTATTTCTTCTGGCTCTTTACCGCCTCGCTCCAGTTCGTAATCTATATATGATTTGATGGGATATGGGTCCGGTTTAACAAGGCTTGTCGTGATACCGGAAAAATTTACCTTTTCCGGATCATAGACAACTTTGAGCGCATAATCTTCCGCCTCATAAACTTCCGCACCAGGATATTGAGCATAGATTCTCGATTCTATAATATTTTTCCACTTTGGTAATGCCCAGATGAAGAACTTAACTTCACCGCCTAACGAGACAATTTCAAGTGAGAAGAAGTCTCTAACTCGACCTTTAATAAAAACATCTGTAAGCGTACCTACCACATCTTCCCATATACCTTCTAGCACCATTTCCATAGCAGCTGGTGACTTATTTATGTCTCTCGGCAACTTAATCTCCAGAAGCACACTG